>CALAST010000097.1 GCA_937889225.1 uncultured Lachnobacterium sp.
GGTTATTCGGTTATGAGCAAGTAGCGATAGCGGATTGCGAATATCCGCTTGACAAGGAAAGACTCCAGAGGAATATTTTACAAAATGATTGGCCAACGAATTTTTCTGCTGTCAGCCGTAGGAAACTATTAAAGTACTGTATCTAAGTTTATTCCAGAGTGGTTTGAGAACATACGCAATTTTGCTCTTAACAAAATAGAATAGAAGTGTTAAAATGGTAACACTATGGTTAGATTTTATAGTTGGAGGAATAAGAATGAGTTTTTTTGAATTAGACACTTACGAGCTGCTAAAAGAGCAGACGTTACATGATATTCATGCACAAGGGTACATTCTTCGTCATAAAAAAAGTGGGGCAAGATTGGCTTTGATTTCAAATGATGATGATAATAAGGTATTTTATATCGGATTTAAAACACCACCGGAAGATGAAACAGGTGTACCGCATATTATTGAGCATACCGTGCTTTGCGGTTCGGAGAAATATCCGGTAAAGGACCCTTTTGTAGAATTGGTAAAAGGTTCTTTGAATACTTTTTTAAATGCGATGACTTATCCTGATAAAACGATTTATCCAATCGCAAGCTATAATGAAAAAGATTTTAAAAATTTAATGGACGTATATATGGATGCTGTGCTTCATCCAAATATTTTAAAATATCAGGAAATTTTTAAGCAGGAAGGCTGGCATTATGAGTTAGAAGAAAAAGAGGCACCAATTACCATTAATGGTGTTGTTTATAATGAAATGAAAGGTGCATATTCTTCACCGGAAGAACTATTGCAAAGTGAGATTTATCGTTCTCTTTTCCCAAACAATACGTATAGTAAGGATTCGGGTGGCAATCCAAATCATATTCCGGAATTGACCTATGAGTATTATATTGATTTTTATAAAAAATATTACCATCCGTCTAATTCTTATATCTATCTCTACGGAGATTTTGATATAAAGGAACGTTTGGAATGGTTGGATAAGGAATACCTATGTAACTATGACGTAAGTGAAGTGGATTCTGAAATTGCATATGAAAATCCATTTGAAGAAATGAAACATGTGACAGCAAAATATCCAATTGGCTCAGAAGAAACAGAAGAAGATAATACGTATTTTGCATACAATAAAGTGATTGAAACGGTATTGGATAAAACTTTATATCAGGCATTCGATATTTTAGACTATGCGTTGGTAAGTGCACCGGGTGCACCAATAAGACAGGCATTGATTGATGCAGGAATTGGACAAGATGTATATGGTTCTTATGAAAGCAGCATTTATCAGCCTGTGTTTAGCATTTTAGCAAAAAATGCGAATACAGAAGATAAAGAACGTTTTGTAACCATTATTGAAGATACGCTTCGCAAGATTGTAAAAGAAGGTGTCAATAAAAATGCATTGTTGGCAGCTATTAACAGTTCAGAGTTTAAGTTCCGTGAGGCAGATTATGGACAGTTTTCCAAAGGGCTTTTATATGGTATCCAATGTTTAGACAGTTGGCTGTTTGATGACATGGAACCATTTATGCATTTAGAATGTTTGGATACATTTGCATTTTTGAAAGCACAGATTGGAACAGGTTATTTTGAAAATCTGATTCAGAAATATTTATTAGACAACCAACATGGTTCTGTTATTATGGTAGAACCGGAAAAAGGTCTCAATAAAAAGCAGGAAGAAGAACTCGAAGAAAGACTTGCAGCTTATAAAGCAATGCTTTCCGAAGAAGATTTAGAACAGCTGATTGCAGAAACAGCATATTTGAAAGAATATCAGGAAACACCATCTCCGGAAGAAGATTTAGCAAAAATTCCAATGCTTGAACGTAAGGATATGCGAAAAGAGGCAATGCCATTTACAAATATAGAAGAAATGATTGTACAAACTCCGGTAGTGCGTCATGATGTATTTTCGAATGGCATTGATTATGTGACATTTATGTTTGATGCAAAGGATATTCCGATAGAAGATGTGCCATATCTTGGATTGTTACGGAATGTGCTGGGCTTTGTAGATACAGCCTCTTACAGCTATGCAGAATTGGCAAACACCATCAATATTTACACAGGTGGAATCAGCGGAGGATTAAGCGTATATCCAAGCATCAAAAAGAAAGATGCATATAAAGTAGTTTACGAAATTCGTATTAAGGTATTAGAAAGTAATTTACATCAAGCCCTTTCGATTGTAAAGGAAATTTTATCTTCCTCAAAATTAGAAGATACCAAACGTCTTGGAGAATTGATTGCTCAGGTAAAATCACGTTTGCAGACATCATTGAGCAGTTCAGGACATATCGTATCCTCTATGAGAAGTATGGCATATTTCTCCAAATATGCATATTATCAGGATGCAAGTCATGGAATTATGTATTATGATGCGATTTGCGAAATGGATACACAAATAAAAGAAGACCCTTCCATAATTGTGGAAAAATTACGTTTGCTGATAGAGCGTATTTTTGTGCAGAGCAGAATGTTGGTAAGTTTTACCGCAAACACAGAATGTTACCAAAATGCAGTACCGGAATTAGAGCAATTTATTAGAAGCATTCCAATTGGAGAAGTTGCAAAAACCGAAAGCACATTTACACCGGAACAGAAAAATGAAGGCTTTACCGATGCATCTGCCATTCAGTATGTATGCCGTTCCGGAAATTTTGTAGAGAAAGGATTTTCTTATACCGGAGCACTTAGAATCTTAAAAATGATTTTAGGTTATGATTATATGTGGATTCACATTCGTGTAAAAGGGGGTGCGTATGGATGTATGTGTTCGTTTCTTCGCACAGGAGAAAGTTATTTTGTTTCTTATCGTGACCCAAATCTTGGAAAAACGAATGAAGTATATGAAAAGATACCGGAATATTTAAGAAACTTCCATGCAGATGAGCGTGATATGACAAAATATATCATAGGAACATTTGGAAGTTTAGATACACCATTATATCCGGAAGCAAAAGGAAGTCGTTCCATGACTGCGTATTTAGAAGATATTACATTAGAAGATGTGCAGAAAGAACGTGACGAGATTTTAAACGCTCAAGCAGAAGATATTCGTGCATTAGCAGATGTTATTGAAGCCGTGTTAGAAGATGGACATTTCTGCGTTATTGGCAATGAAAATGCAATTCGCAAGGAAGAACATCTCTTTATGAATATTCGAAATTTAAATGCAGAAGCTACGAAGTAGCTTGTGCATTTATGAGCAAGTAGCGAAAGCGGATTGCGAATATCCGCTTTATTGCTATAATACCCCACAAAATAGAAAAAATAGGGTATAGAATAGGATTTTTGATTAAAAATACTTACATTTTGAACATGAAATGGGGTATTTTGCATGGAATTTGGCATTATATACCCCATTATAAAAATGTATGTGATAACTATAGAAAGCATTAGAATTTTTTAGAAAGGAAAAAGAAAACAAAATATGAACAATTTTAAATCCGGATTTGTAACGATTATCGGAAGACCAAATGTAGGAAAATCGACACTTATGAATAAGTTAATTGGTCAAAAGATTGCAATTACATCCAATAAGCCGCAGACAACAAGAAACCGCATTCAGACTGTGTATACGGATATGGAAAAAGGTCAGATTATTTTTCTTGATACACCGGGTATTCACAAGGCAAAAAATAAATTGGGTGAATACATGGTAAATGTGGCAGAACGTACTTTAAATGAAGTTGATGTAGTGCTCTGGCTGGTAGAGCCAACGAATTATATCGGTGCAGGTGAACAGCATATTATTGAGCAGTTGAAAAAATCAACAACACCTGTTATTTTAATTATCAATAAAATTGATATGGTAGAAAAAGAAAAGGTATTTGAATATATTGACACTTATCGTAAAGTGTATGATTTTGCAGAAATTATTCCAACATCTGCACTTCGTGGAACGAATATGGATGATATTATTGACAGTATTTTTAAATACCTGCCATATGGACCGCAGTTTTATGATGAAGATACGGTTACAGACCAGCCGGAACGTGCCATTTGTGCGGAAATTATCCGTGAAAAAGCACTTCATGCCTTAGATGAAGAGATTCCACATGGAATTGCAGTAGGGATTGACCAGATGAAATATCGGAAGGGTATTGCGGATATTGATGCTACAATTGTGTGTGAAAGAGATTCTCATAAAGGTATTATCATTGGAAAACAGGGTTCTATGTTAAAGAAAATCGGCACAAATGCCAGATACGAAATGGAACGTCTGTTAGGAATTAAAGTCAACTTAAAATTATGGGTAAAAGTTAAGAAAGACTGGAGAGACAGCGACTTTTTAATTAAAAACTTCGGATATTTTGATGAAGAAAAATAAGTTTCCATAATTTTTCGGGCATAACATAGAACTTCATTGCAAATCCTAACATCATAAAGTGGAGGCAAATGCAATGGAGAAAACATGGAATGACTTCTGGATGACAGGAAAAGTAGAAGATTATTTGTCCTATAAAAATAGTGCACAGGATGAAAGTAAGGACAAATATTCCCAAGAAACAAAGAAAGAACAAAAGGATCAAAACATTCATGGGACAGTCGGTGGTGCTTACAGGGATGGTGCTAGGTAGCATGCCTATATCTGATTATGACAAGAGAATAACGATTCTGACAAAAGAAAGAGGAAAAATTACCGCTTTTGCAAGAGGTTCAAGACGACCAAACAGCCAGCTTTTAGCGGCAACGAATCCTTTTTCTTTTGGTGAGTTCGAGCTTTTCGAAGGGAAAAGTTCGTATAATGTAGTGAAGGCAAATATACATAATTATTTTCGGGAATTGACTTCAGATATAGAAGCGGCATATCTGGGCTTTTATTTTTTGGAGTTTGCAGAGTATTTTTGTCAGGAAAATAATGACGAGACAGAAATGTTGAAACTGTTATATCAGTCTTTCCGTGCGTTGGAAAGTCAGAAATTTTCCAATGAGCTGATAAGAGCTATATTTGAGCTGAAAACTATGACAATAAATGGCGAAGCTCCAAATGTATTCTCTTGCGTGCAATGTAAAACAAAAGAAGACTTGCAACATTTTTCCGTGAAAAGAAGTGGGATTTTTTGTTCCAAATGCGGCAGACAGAAAGATAGTATGTGCATCAATGAGTCAACAAGGTATGCCATGCAGTATGTAATTTCTTCTCCGGTTAGCAAATTGTTTACATTTCAACTATCCGAACCGGTACTTTTGGAATTTCAAGGGATTGTCAGAGATTATTTGCATTATCATATCAATCATGAGTTTAAGTCAGTAAAGATATTAGAGACGTTAATGATATAGTTTTAGGTGTTATAGATAGTGATAGTATTAAGTGCTGTTTTTTTGGATTTTTAATCTTAATTATTGCATATTTAATTTAATGAAACGACAGAATACGGTTGAAATACGAAAATGAAAAGTGTATAATAGCTAAGATTATTATTAGTTTTGGAGGAAGATATGGAACATACTACGAAAAAACGAAACTTCAAAAGCAAACGGAAAAAAAAGAAAGTATTTCCGATAATTCCGGTTGCTGCATCCGGTCTGGTAGCTATCCTTGCATGTGCATTTTTACTGGTAAGCTGTGGTTCGAATTATGATGCAGAAACAAGCACCGTATTTGTGCAGGAAGATGGTAAGATAGTTACAGTAGATTTAGAAGAATTTGATGAGAGTACATATAGCGAAAAGGAATTAAAAAGCTATGTAGAAGAACGCATTACTTTATATAATGAAGAAAATGCAAATAGCGTGAAAAAGAAAAAATTAGCTGTAAAAGACAACATTGCGACTTTAGTTTTGGAATTTGCAAACCAAACGGCATATGAAGACTTTTATGGAATTGAATTTTTTGCAGGCACGGTTGCAGAAGCTGTAGAAGAAGGATATGCATTTGATGTAGAATTTGCAAAACTCTCAGATGGAAAAGCCATTTCTTGTGAAGCAGAAGAAATTTTAAATGCAGAAGAAGAATTAAAAGTAGTAGTTATTAAGTCAAATACTACGGTAGAAGTAGATGGCGAGATTTTGTATGTCTCTGCAGAAAATATCGCCGGAGTGGAAGCAAATAGCGTTTCCATTAAAGAAGGAAGCCATATTTCAAATTTGGAAATCTATGGTGCTGAAAGTACCCAAGGGACAGAAAGTACCGAAGGCACAGAGTCTACAGAGGACGAAGGTTCTGTAGGAGAAGATGAACTTCTTATTACAACAGAAGAAGCAGAAATTACATTTGACTTTGGTGAAACGGAAAGTGCAACCAGCCAATTTAGTGAATTCTATACCTATATTATTTATAAATAATAGAAAACTTAGATGAAGAAATAGTAGATGTTATTTCTGAAACTTTGACAAGTGAGAAATAATCTGTAGCTCAGGGTATGCAGTATTAGAAAATGAATCTATAAAATAATATAAGTTATAGCAAATACATGAAAATATAAATAAATTTTTATTATAAAAAGAAAGAGGAAATTGTTATGGAAAAAACAATGGAAAAAATTGTACAGGTAGCAAAAGCGAGAGGATTTGTATATCCGGGCTCTGAAATTTATGGAGGTCTCGCAAATACATGGGATTACGGTAATCTTGGTGTAGAATTAAAAAATAACGTAAAAAGAGCATGGTGGCAGAAATTTATTCAGGAAAACCCATATAACGTAGGTGTTGACTGTGCGATTCTTATGAACCCACAGACATGGGTTGCATCCGGACATCTCGGTGGATTCTCTGACCCACTTATGGATTGTAAAGAATGTCATGAAAGATTTCGTGCAGACAAATTAATCGAAGATTTTGCAGAAGAAAAGAAAATAGAGTTAAAAGGCTCTGTTGATGGTTGGACACAGGAAGAAATGAAAAACTTCGTAGAAGAAAACAATATTCCATGTCCAACTTGTGGAAAACATAACTTTACAGATATCAGACAGTTCAACCTTATGTTTAAAACATTCCAGGGTGTAACAGAAGATGCAAAAAATACAGTATATTTAAGACCGGAAACAGCACAGGGTATCTTTGTAAACTTTAAAAATGTACAGAGAACTTCCCGTAAGAAAATCCCATTCGGTATCGGACAGATTGGTAAATCTTTCCGTAACGAAATCACACCGGGTAACTTTACATTCCGTACTCGTGAATTTGAACAGATGGAATTAGAATTCTTCTGTGAACCGGGAACAGACCTTGAATGGTTCTCTTATTGGAGAGGATTCTGCCGTGACTGGTTACTTTCTTTAGGAATTAAAGAAGAAGAAATGAGACTTCGTGACCATGACCCGGAAGAACTTTGCTTCTATTCAAAAGCAACAACCGATATCGAATTCTTATTCCCATTTGGTTGGGGCGAACTTTGGGGTATTGCAGACAGAACTGATTATGACTTAACACAGCACCAGAATGTATCAGGACAGGATATGAGCTACTTCGATGATGCAAAAGGCGAAAAATATGTACCATACGTTGTAGAACCATCTCTTGGTGCAGACCGTGTTGTACTTGCATTCCTTTGTGCAGCATATGATGAAGAAGAATTAGAAGGCGGAGATGTAAGAACCGTATTCCACTTCCATCCGGCACTTGCACCGGTTAAGATTGGTGTGCTTCCACTTTCTAAGAAATTAAACGAAGGTGCTGAAAAAGTATTTGCAGAACTTTCTAAGAAATATAACTGTGAATACGATGACAGAGGAACTATCGGAAAACGTTATCGTCGTCAGGATGAAATTGGTACACCATATTGTGTAACATTTGACTTTGATTCTTTAGAAGACGAGGCTGTAACGGTTCGTGACCGTGATACCATGAAACAGGAAAGAATTAAAATTGCAGATTTAGATGCTTACTTTGCAGAGAAATTCCGTTTCTAGAAATTTTACATTTTAATACGTCGATAAATTCCAATTGGCTGAAATGAAAGTAAAAAATTAGAAAACTATTGTGATTTAAAGAACGAATGACTTTAATGGTTATGTATATTGTTATAATGTATGGAAGTAATCGTTCTTGAAATTGCAATAGTTTTTTGTAATTATAATTTTTTATTATAAGATTGTATAAATTGACGTACAATTTATTAGAAAATTTGATATAATAGAAGTGTGGAAATTCCTTGCTTATTAGGAAAACTATGTTAAAATATATTATGTGCAACCAATTTTAGAACAGGCATAAATATGAAAACATAAGTTGCTATTTGTTATAGGAACAGTAACATAGTTAAAAAGGGAATCACACAGTGAATATTTTTTAGGAGGAAAATGTCAAATGGCAAACAAATGGGTATATTTGTTTAGTGAAGGTGATGCAAGTATGCGTAATCTTCTCGGAGGAAAAGGTGCAAACTTAGCAGAAATGACAAAGTTAGGTCTTCCGGTACCACAGGGCTTCACAATTTCAACAGAAGCATGTACCAAGTATTATGAAGACGGTCGCAAAATTAATGATGAAATCCAGGAACAGATTAACGAAGCTATCGTTAAAATGGAAGAAATCA
>CALAST010000098.1 GCA_937889225.1 uncultured Lachnobacterium sp.
AAAGCAAGCTAATTCTTTTAATACCGGCCCTATTTAATTTGTAAGAAATCTTCACGATACAGCCCTCCTTTTTTCGGAACTAACTGACGCATAAGTTCTAACATTTTTCTTTCTATTCAACAGTTTCTTGCATTCATCAATTACTATCTTACAATAATACTCCCCAAGATAGCCAATATGCGCCTGAGAAAGTGGCGACATGATTGTATTTGCAATCCACTGGTAACATTCATTTTTCGTCATAATACCTCTTTTCTGAATTTTATCCAAAAGCTTATGTGCTTCTAAACGCATCGCTCTAAGCTTTGAATCCGCTAGCGTACCAACGGGCTTATTCGTTCCCTCGTGAACTCTAACGTAAGCATCGCATTCAGGATAATTTGTACAAACGTAAAGCATTACATTTTTGTGGTTGTCTTTATAAATCCCCTCTGCACTTCTATATTCAACCGTACTACCACAATACGGACACTTCATAGAAGTATAATTCATTCCCTTTTTCTTCTTTTTATTTTTCATCATATTTATTCTCCTTTCCCCTCTCCAATACAGACCAATAAAATTTGACTTTCTCTAAATCCATAACAGTTAAACTATCTCCAAATTGTCTCGGTTTTCTATTTCCAGGTAATTTATGTAACGATCCAATCATTTCTGTATATACCCCAATTTTTAGTGTATCGTACTGAGTTCTCATTTCGTTATACATTATTCGCATCAATGAATGCATACATAACATATTTACAGGAAGTGCTGTATATAATTCTTTACTTCTCCAAATAGTTATCATATTCATTCTATCGTTTTCAATAGTAAATTGTATTGCCAATAATGAAGGTAAAAAACTTAGGACATCATCATCATCTCTATAGGTAAGTATAACACATCTCCTAGAATTCTTATTTCTTAGAAGTTCCTGTTTTGCCTTAACCCAAGGATTAATGCCATTTCTTTCAGACATAATGCGTCGAGCATATGACAAGTACCACTCACTATCCAACAAATTCCATTTTTGTTCTAAAAGCGAATTTTGAACAAATACTTTATAATATTTATTAAATGGCTCCATAACCTGATTAGGTAATTGTGAATTATATATATTTTTTATACTTATAATAGCACTCCTTGACTCGTACATATTATCTTCCGAAATAAATTCTGCTAATAATTTCAAATACGCATTATTAATGTTTTCAGATTCAATAATAATAGGCATTGTATCTAAAATATCCATTCACATATCTCCTTGCAATCCTCATATATATCTTCAACTAATTTATATCTCCATGTTGCCATTCTTCCTAACAAAAAGATATTACTTTTTCTATACCTTTCCTTTACTTGCCAAAATACATCATTATCAATTTGCTTAAATCTCCCCGGATAGCTGATATAAGACTGTTTATTCGCATATGCAGTGTCAAAAATAAGATTAATGAATTTTCGTTCTTCCAATGTCAAATAATCAAAATCAACTTTTTCCCGAGATTCAAGAAAAATTGTGGCATTTAATTTAGCCATCCTTGAGAAACGAATTTTATCATCTGTACAATACAGCACTTTATATTTATTATCTGCATCAACTTGAAACCTATCAATAAAAAAAGGATATGAATTTAACAGAGAGTTGGTCCAATGGCATTGTCCTGTTATACTATTCAAGTTCTTTAATGGTATAGTGGATATTAAAAAATCATACTCAATTTCATCACCATGTAATGTATATATTTTTTTACTAGATACATCAACTCTAACAACTTCTGTATTAAAAAGACACATATTATTCGAATTCATTTTTTGTAATTCAGAATAAAATACCATTTTTCTCCCCAAATTTCCTTTGCTATCTTTTATGACATATGCAGTTTTCTCTTTCTCTATATATTTTATTGTATTATTGCTATGGCATCCTAATACTTTTATAGCATATCTTTCAGACAAACTATCGGTACCTTTAAATAGGATATTTTCTTTTTCATATATCCCCATCTCAACTATAATTGGGACAAAAAAACTAGAAAAATCATCAATAGTTTTATTAAAGTAAAAAGGGACGTCATCTACATAATCTTCATTTACTTTTGCTTTTCTTTCTAACACTAAACAGGAATAATCATGATTAATGTGATATTTTAAATATGCCATGAATAATTGAGCACTAATACCATTGCCCAAAATAACTATTCTAATGCTCATCTAGCATTTCCTCTTTCAAAACTTCCTCATTATCATAAAGCAAAGCTATATCTGGTCTATCTCCATATGGCACAATATAATGCAAAATTCCTTTGCTTTTATATATTTGCGAGGTTATTCTATCTGCATCCAACAAATCTTTGCATATTTTCTCTCGTTCGTCATTCCATTGATTCATAGGAATACTCTCCAACTTATTAATCAATTGACTATACTCCTCAGAACATTCATTATCCAAATAGCTATTTAGCCACCACCCAAAAAAAGTTCTAAATTTATCAATCCAACATTTATCATCTGAAGAAAATTTAAATTTGGAATAAGTTGAATAGTTATGGAAAGATAATGTTTCATCGATTAAATCCATTTGTCTGGCCACCTCATAATAATCCGTTCCTTTATATGGATAGCCCAAAGAAACACGAATACCTGATGGTTTTAATCTTGCATTCCACTTCATAGTACTTTTCATTTCATCTCTAGTTTCACTTGGATGTGCAACAATATTGTATGAAAATGTTCGTAAACCAATAGCGTGACATTTTTCAAATACAGAAATCATTCTATTCTGTGAAAATTTTCTTCGAATAATATTTTTACATATTCTTTCTGATGTAGACTCTATTCCAAATCTAATCAAATCACAATTTGCCTCTTTCATAAGTTGTAACAGTTCATCATCAACGTCATTAATTGTAGTCAAGCAAACAAATGGCAAATGAACTTTGTCTTTATATTTCACAAAAAATCTTTTCATATATTCTTGATCAAACGTAAATGTATCATCAATGAAAGAAAATGCCTTAACAAACGGATATTTATCTCTTATCCAACATAACTCTTCAATCATATTATCAATATCTCTCAAACGCAGATAATGTAGTTCTGTGTTAGAACTTCCTTTTGCTCCCAAATCCTGTTTTAAAATTCGTACTTCTGATAGATTATGACAAAATGTACATCTGTAAGGACACCCTCTATTCATTGAAACATTTACCCAACCACGTCTTAAAGTAGTAATTTTTTCAAAATCCCAATTTTCTAAATCCATGAAAGGAAGTTTGAAATTCTGCTTTAATGGACGCATTGGATTTTTTATTATTTCATTATCACCCTTAAACCATACATTCCTAATATCTGTTTGCTCATTTCCCTGTGCAATACTATCTACAAGTTCAACTATTGCCTCCTCTCCTTCACCACGTATTGCATAATCAAATATACTTTCTTTTGTAAAGACACTTTCTGCATTCAAAGTAACATGAATTCCCCCAATAATAATTTTCATTTGGGGATTAATGCTTTTTATTTTTTTACATAATTTCTCCATATCCTCATAATGACTCTCCCCTGTAGAAAGAGCAATAATATCTGGGGCGTTTTTTTTAATTTCTATCAATAATTCATCTATCACAAATGGCACGCCTAACATGTCAGAGATATGTAATATATTTGTTTGATATCCATGCCCTTTAAGTATTGAAGATAAATATGAAACTCCAATACTTAACCCAATAGGGCAATCGTAATTAGGCCATATAAACAATATTTTCATTGCCATACTCTCCTTCTTTTCTCAAATAAAACAAAATCTGCCTAACAAAACAATAGAAAACTTTTTCATTGTTGTATTAGACAGAGCAAACTTTTAATTGCCCAACCCATAAAATATTTTTACAGGTTACGGATATCTTTATTTTTGTTATATTTTACCATAATATTCAGAAATAATCAACGATAGTTCTGCATATTTTACATATGATATAAATGCTTGCTAAACAGTAAACCTCCAAATCTTATTTGACTTGGAGGTTTACTTTCAACCATTTTACTGCTTTCTGTATCTAGTTATCTTTCTCCAGTTTTCCGAAAAACCCATTTTTTCATATAATTCTTGCTCCGATATACTATCATGCTTCTTAAGGTATTTGTCAATTAATGCTTTAAGCTCCTTTATAAATTCCTTATACCAGCTATCACTCAGCATATATCTTAAAGCAATCACAACTGAAAATAAATCATTTTTTCCATTCACATATTGTGTGCCTTTTTGAGCAATCTTTAATTTCATATGTATTGGTAAATCCGGTATGCTATCAGTGGTTCTATAAGTAAATAATCGTTCACCATGTGCACAGACATTCCTGAATTTTACCATTACAGCCAAAATAGAAATCATTTGACTCTCGTTGATGCATGGATAATTCCTGCTAACCTTAATCTGTATATCTTGCGGAAGCAGCATATACATTTTTGAGATATTTCCAAATGTCAATGCATTTGTCAGTACCCATAACGGAACATTTCCATATTTTCTCTGTGCATGATTTATGTAATGATAATCTGTCGGCTTTGTAACATACCCTTCTAATATTTTTATTAAACGGTCAATATCTCTTTGATTTTTCTTACCTACATAATTGTAATTTGCAGTATCAAGATATTCCTTTTGGTTCTCGCCATTCTTCTCTGTAAAATAGTAGGAGACTTGTGACTTTATTTCATTTTCTACTTTAATGAGATATCTCAAAAGCAACTGCCTTAAAGATTCATCAAAATAATATAACTCTACAATATCCTCAAATCTCGTTCCATCCTTGTACTTCTTGGTTGTTGGATTTTTAAAGATATCCTTATACCCTCCAATTAATGAATAGTAGCTTGTCTGCCTTAAAATCTCCTTGGCATATGTCTCATCATCAATTTGCAGATTTTTCTCATTCTTCAGTTTTTCTATTTGCTGATCATAACTCAAAAAAATCTTTGGCATATACATTGTCTCCTTAAAGTAAAAAAGAGGAGCCCCCGCAGGTTCTCCCCCGGTCGCAGGCCTCACAGGTTTCTGCAACGCGATCACTGTATTTATCTTACTTGACTTTGAACTTCATGTCAAGCAATTTCTACAGCCACTATAGTATATGCTGTTATTTATTCTTTAATACCCAAATATTTATGAAGGCTCAACACCATACGCATCCAGCTTATCAGTCAATTCCTTTATCATATATAGAGTACGTGCCATAGCCTGTTCTGAAATCATCCCTGCATCAAACAAATGCTTATCTCTGCTTTCTATTCTGCTGTGTAACGCATCTATTCCGTAAAATACATTCAATAAAGCAAAATTGAACACTTGCTTCCAAGTTGTCAAATCAGATTTACCAAGCTCTATTTTAAACACAGCATCCGTATCATATTCATCTAATATGCAGTATATTTTAAATACTGCTTATTGTATTCCGCCAAATCTTCCACATATACAATGTCACAGGAACTGACTTCACCATCTTTATTTTTTACAATTGTATTCACTGCAATCGTATCATATTGCATAAGTTTATCACCAACAGGAAGTATGTAAAACTCTTTGACACCCACTGCGGCTTTCCCAATACAGTAATCCAAAAGCATATTGAACTTCAGATGTCTTCTTTTACTGATTTTAATCAGATTTGTTACGTCCAATGTCTTAAAAAAAGTTACCATTGGATTTGGGGCTTTCATCCAAAATTCATATGCCATAGCTCTCGTTGTGTCCTTCGGTTGAATTTCTTTTGCCACTGCTACAACTCCTCTCTCAACTTTATAAATGCCCGCTTGTATTTAGGCAACACAATCTTCACGAACACTGCTATGTTGACGAACAAAATGATTCCGTACAGTATTCGAGCCACCGCTTCTGGAACGATCAACGATATACCATTCATATCTCCACCACCAAAGAAACCACAAAGTATACTCAAATACAGTGGGGCAATGAGGAGCATTGCAATTGTAATATAGTACATACCTGCCTTAAAAACCTTTGAAGAAACCTGTCCAATCTTATCCGCAAAAGCAACCAGTACATATGCCGTTATCATCGTTGCTACAGACCCTGCAATACAAAATATTCCCAACTGATTTTCAGTCATCTTCTCTGCGAATACATCGATTTGTACTCCC
Organism: uncultured Lachnobacterium sp.; assembly: GCA_937889225.1. Classification (GTDB taxonomy): domain Bacteria; phylum Bacillota; class Clostridia; order Lachnospirales; family Lachnospiraceae; genus Roseburia. The sequence continues at coordinate 6,142 of CALAST010000098.1, forward strand.
AGCCCAATAAAGTTTATTTTTTTGAACATATCAATCTTCAACGCATATATTAGATGTGCTCTTTCATGTATTACGTAATACGAAAGAATCGCTAAAAATAATCCTATATATTGTCTCGTTCGTTTGCTCATACTTCTCCCCCATAAGTCTTAATAAAATGTCGAATGAATTTTTCCATCTGTCCTATTGCTTCTGTCTGTTTCTGCGGTTCACGATCACAAAGGTGGATAAGAGATGTAATCGGTGCGGTATAAATAAATGCCAACATCGCAGGATCTTCATTTTTCAAAAGTCCATCAGCTATCATTTTTTCAAAAGTTACAGTAAAAATCTTTTCTGTGCCCCCAAGAAAATGCTTTGTCGCTAATTTACACACCCGTTCATCATGAAACTGTTCTGTTAACAGCAGTTTTCTTGTAAGAATGATTCTCGAATCATGCACTGTAAAATCAATCATCCCCATTGTCAAAGAAAATAATTCTTCACACGATTTCGGCATATCAGGAAGATGTTCTGCCGAACCAAAACGCTGTGCATAGTATGCTTCCATCCTGTCAAGAAGTGCTTTCCATATATCTTCCTTGCTTGCATAATGCTTATATAATGCAGATTTACTCAAACCAAGTCGGGCAGCAAGATCACGCAGATTGGTTCCTTTATACCCATTTTCAGCAAACATAATAAGTGCTTCATCCAAAATTCTGATTTTCGTTGTATTCTCCATAATGTCCTCCAAATAGAAAAGGTGTCCAAATGGGCACCTTGATTATAAGTGACCTTTCGGTCACCTGTCAATACATATTTTTACATACTTAAAAAGTAAACATCCTTTTATTACTAACAAAAAAAATGCCATGACCACAGCATAGGATTCTCTTGTCATTGCCAACAATAATACAGTTAAAACACTAATCACCATTGATACCCCTGTCATTATTCTATTGTATCTTTCCACTCCTAATTTTGTCAGCAACAAGTTAATAACTCCTGCTACAACCAATGAAATGAATATCATCCAATACAATAAACGTTTCCACGATGTTGTCTGAGTATATGCAAATAGGTTTACCAAATACACAAATCCATTTACCCTATCAGGATAAAGCGGTAAAATTATTAAAATAAAGGAACAGACATCCAATAAGCCAAATAATAAGTCACACATATTCCGTAGGTTCGCTTTGTTTTCTTTTTCGGCAATAGAAAGCATTTTTTTACTGGATAACAAATCCAATATCAATAGATATCGGTATTCTTGTACGGTCCAAATAAGCGGTAATAGAAACATTTACGCCATGATATTCTTTAAACTCTGTAATATTTATTACTTCTAATGAATCCAAGGCAAATCTTAGGGCATCATCACATTCTATCGAAAATATATGCTGAAATACTTCTTTCATTTTTTCGGCATCATTTGAAATATGCTGTGCCAAAAGGTCAATATCTGTTGTTGCTCTTGCAAAATTTCCATCAAATAATGCATACAGAAAAATACCGCCTTTTAAGGTAAAACGTTCAGCATATTCTGAAATAGATAATCTGTAAATAGCTCTCTCTAATCCATAAGTCACCAACTCATCCTGCATGGTTCTTCCGTCTTCTTTTGCCTGATTTTTCAGTCTGTCTTTTACTGATATTGCACTTATCATACAAGTACCTCCAAATATGTTTTCATAACTTCCCCACATTTAAGCAGTTCCGCATAACGTAATAATCTGTTAAGATTTCTGTCCTTTCTTCTAAGATAATTAGTGAGAACTTCCTTTGTTTCTTCAATACCGATTTTTTCCCGAAAAGACACAATATCTACCACTGTCTTCTCTATATCATAAATTCTGAACTGATTCTTACCTTCCTGTATCATCTCAATTCCTGTTTCAAAACGTTCATCTGAATAATAATAAATCGATAATACCGGCCAATCCGGCATAGTTGAAACCTTTGCTTTTCTTTGAATTGCTACATCTACTGCATCTAATCTTACAGTTGTCAGATTATAATAAGATGCTGCACTCATAAGACAAACTACACCTTTTGGTGCATATGCCGGAACATAATAAAAATCCGATTCCTCACCTTGATAATTTGTATTTTCGTAATATTTCCTATTTAATTTCAACAATATGCCCTCTGCAACTAATTGATTAATTTTATAATGTGAAAACCCTGCCTTTTTTAACTCAACAATCGAAAATAACATCTTATCTTTTGGAAGTTTACATTCATTAGCCATTCATCATCACCCCGCTTTTATCATTCCCCTTTTATAAAAATTATATTTTAATATTTTTCGGCACATATTTTTATTTGCCGAATTTTATTTAATTTTATAATTAACGAATGATAAAGTCAATACTACTACCAAATTTTTATAGAAGATAGTGTAAAATTACAGTAGGAAAAATTTTTGCGATAAATATCCTTATGATGTATACTAAGAATTAATTATGGATAGAACTCTCTTTTTTCTACTTTTGTTATTCTGGTTCCAAATTCGACATAAACTGGGATTATTTTTTACTAAATTTATTGGTTAATTAAGGTGAAAAGTGGATTTTTTTTTACTTTTACCGCAATTTTCATTTCAAAATAAGCAAAACCGAAACATTTTCATGAAAGAAAGTCTGTCCTTTATTTTCCTACAGTAACTTTACACTATCTGTGAACAGTAACATGTTGATAGTTTAGAACGAAAATATTATAATAAAAATAAAATATTGATGAAGGAGGGTAGGTTTTTAGTATGAAAAATAAAATGCAATGGAATTTATCAACAACGCAAGTGATTATGCTTAGCTTCGTTGTGGTAATATTAATAGGAAGTATGTTACTTGCATTGCCTATCAGTTCAGCAACGGGAATTGCTGTTCCATATATAGATGCATTGTTTACAGCAACAACTGCTACTTGTGTGACGGGGCTTGTGACGGTGCCTACGGTTTCAGCATGGAGTACATTTGGGCATATTGTGATATTGATTTTGATACAGATTGGCGGTTTGGGTGTTATTACCATTATGTCAGCATTAATGATGATTATGAATCGTAGAATTGGTATTGCAGACCGAATGTTAATTCAGGATGCATTTAATTTGAATACGCTTTCCGGACTTGTAAAATTTGTTCGAAAAGTTTTGATAGGAACGTTTTTGATTGAAGGTATAGGGGCAATCTTATATATGTTTGTGTTTATTCCTCAATTTGGTGTAAGAGGCATATGGATTTCCATTTTTAATGCGATATCTGCTTTTTGTAATGCAGGAATGGATATTATATCGGAAAATAGCTTATGTGACTATGCAACAAATCCGCTTATTAATATCGTAACGAGTTTGCTGATTATATTAGGCGGTATTGGATATATTGTTTGGTGGGATGTATTGCGGGTGTTAGGAAATAAAAAAATCTTAAAACGTAATATATTTAAACATTTAACACTTCACAGCAAAATAGCGATTTCTGTAACAGGAATTTTAATTGTAATGGGAGCAATGGCAGTATTTATTTTTGAATATAATAATCCGCTTACATTAAAAGAGTATTCGCTGTTTGATAAAATTCAAATTGCATTGTTCCAATCGGTTACAACAAGAACTGCCGGCTTTGTGACAATTCCTCAGCAGGATTTGACAAATGCGACTGCGTTCATTTCTTTGCTTTTGATGTTTATTGGTGGTTCACCTGTTGGAACAGCGGGCGGAATTAAGACAGTAACAATTGCGATATTAGCATTATCTACGCTTGCATCTGTAAGAGGTAAAAATGCAGTAACAATTTTTGACAGGGATTTATCCAGAGAGGCAGTAAGTAAGGCAACTGCTGTACTTAGTATGTCATTTTTGATTATGTTTAGTTCAACGGTACTTTTGTCAGCAGTAACAAATGCAGATGCGATGGATATTGTATATGAAACGGTAAGTGCGACAGCGACGGTAGGTTTGACAAGGAATTTAACGCCATTTTTAAATATATGGGGAAAATTAATTGTGATTGTGAATATGTATTTGGGCAGAGTAGGTCCGATTTCATTGGCGATTGCGTTTAATATGAAGAAGAAAAGTGAGAATATTATTAAAAATCCGACAGAGAAAATTAGTGTAGGATAATGAATAATTGTAAAGTGGTATATAGTTATTTGAGAAAGGAAAGAATAAATTATGAGCATACATAAATCATATGCAGTCTTAGGACTTGGCAGATATGGAAAAGCGGTGGCAACAGAACTTGTAAATAATGGAGCAGAAGTGCTTGCGGTAGATATGGATGAAGATATTGTAAATGCTGCAATTGCAGATATCCCATACTGTAAATGTGCAGATGTTACAGAGGCAGATGTAATCCGGCAGCTTGGAATTGCAAATATTGATGTTGTAATTGTTGGAATGGCCAATAATTTGGAAGCTAGTGTTATGGCAATTATGCTATGTAAAGAAGTTGGTGTAAAAAATATTATTGCAAAATGTTCAAGTGAAATGCACAGGAAGATATTGCTGAAAGTAGGTGCGGATAGAGTGGTATTTCCGGAAAATGAATCCGGCATAAGGCTTGCAAAAAATTTACTGAGTTCGGGATTTGTAGATTTGATTGAATTATCGGATGATGTTTCGCTGGTGGAATTGGATGTGAAACCAGAATGGCAGGGAAGGACAATTATGCAGATTGATTTTCGAAGAAAGTATGGTATTAACATCGTGGCAATTCGAAATGGAGATGATGTTTGCATTAATGTAAATCCGGATACACCATTGGAAAAGAACATGAAACTGATTGTAATTGCCAATACAGAACGATTGGAACGATTAAAATAAGAGCATAATTATAAATGAGTGAATGAAAAGAAGCATAAAACTTTTATGATGAAATAGCAAAGCAGATTGCGAATATCTGTTTGACTAAAAATAACAAAGTATATATTTTAGGAATGCATGAAGTGAAAGATAATTGTTTATTAGGCGAATAGATAAACTGTGAAATATTTACAACGAATGTATAAAGAACTTCGAATATTTTAAGTGTGTGTGACAAATACTATTTGTGTAATGGTTCTAAAGTGAAATATAAAATGATAACTTTTAAACGACTAAGCCGTTGGCATAGGAATATATTTATAAGTTTTCATCTTAATAGTAAATATTGTAGAATCATTTATCTGTTTAAAATTTTCACAGGAGGTAAGTATAATGTCACAGTTATCCGAAAAAGAACTTTCGTCTCTTCAAGACTTGCTTGCAGACGAGGACCTTTTAGTTAAAAAATTTAAAATGCTTGCAGAACATGCACAGGATGAAACTTTAAAATCAAAAATGTTAGAGATTTCAGAGAAACATCAGGGACATTTCAACGAGCTTTATTCGAAATTATCATAGGAGGTCAAAGTGATGGCAGCAATCTATACAGAGAAAGAGATTTTAGGCGATGCTTTATCCACACAAAAAGCAACGACGGAATTGTTTAATAAATCAGCAAATGAATGTGTGCACGAAGATATGAGAGAAACTTTGCTTGATATTTTAGAAGAAGAACATGAAATTCAGCAGGATGTATTTTGCATGATGCATAAACAGGGATTATATCCAACTCCGGCAGCTGATGAAATGAAAGTGCAGCAGTTAAAACAGCAGTATAAAAATTGCTGTAAATAAAATTATAAACAGACAATAAGTCGGATTAAAAAATATTCGATTAAGAAAAGGCATGTGGATAAGATTTTTAAGACAAATTCACATGTCTTTTTATATGTATAGAATATATATTTTTGGCTAAATTTTCAGAAACAATTTTACACACTAATAAATATGAGTTACAATTTATATAATCGAAACGGATCCAAGGTAGAGTAAAGGAAATCTATAATAAGGCAGATGAATTTAACCGAATCAAGAAAGTTCCCCACTTCAAGTGCAAGAAGCGTTAAGTGGTGGCTTGACATTTCATATATTTATAATGTGGGTTTCTTAGCATGAAGTTTCGGTTACGAGTAAATAAGCAGGTGCTTGGCAAGAAAACAAAGAAGGAGAAGGACTATGGATACTTTAATTTTTGCATTAAATGCAATCTTACCAATTATTTTACTGATTTTTCTGGGATATTTTTTAAAGCAGAAAAATTTTTTAGACGAAGGATGGTTTAAAAAGGGAAATAAGCTGATTTTTAAAGTTTGTTTGCCGTGTTTGCTTTTTATTAATGTTTATAATATCGAATCGTTTCAATCAATAGATTGGTCCGTTGTTATCTATGCGGTGATTGCGATTGTTGCTGTATTTTTTATATGGCTGTTTGTTGTAAAAGTTACAATTCCCGACAATAAACAAAAAGGGGTTATTTTACAATGTGCATTTCGTTCAAATTTTGCGATTATTGGATTGCCACTAGCGGAGTCACTTGGCGGAGTGGAAGGTATGGGAATTGCAGCCGTACTTAGTGCATTTTCGATTCCGGTTTTTAATATTCTTGCGGTAGTTGCATTAACGATGTATACAGGAGAGAATGGACAGAAAATCAATTTAGCTGATACCTTGAAAAAAATTGCAAAGAATCCGCTGATTATTGGCGTAGCATGTGGTCTTATAGTGTTAGCGATTCGCCTTGTGCTTCCGGTACAAGCAGATAGTACACCAGTATTTACTTTAAAAGAAAATGTGCCATTTTTATTTGATGCCATAAACAATTTGGCAAAAATCAGTTCGCCACTTGCACTTATTATCTTAGGAGGACTTTTTGATTTTTCCGCAGTAAAAGAAATGAAAAATCAGATTTTAATTGGAACATTGTCGCGTGTTGTTGTAGTTCCTTTTGTGGCAATTGGTGTAGCGATTCTTCTTTCTACATATACATCGCTGATTCAGTTTGATGCTGCCGTTTATCCGGCATTAGTTGCTTTGTTTGGTTCTCCGGTTGCAGTTTCAAGTGCAATTATGGCACAGGAAATGGAAAATGACGGAGTTCTTGCAGGACAGCTTGTAGTATGGACTTCAATTGCCTCTATTTTTACTTTGTTTTTGGCGATTGTGTTATTGCGTGGACTTGGATTACTTAGTGTGATGTAGAGAATAACATTGTTTCTTGGAATATTACATAGTTTTTTGATTGTAAACATTGTTATTTTATAAAGTATTTTGTGAAAAATCTTTATAAGATTGACTTGTATGGCTTGTATAGTTATTTGTTTGAACGCAGAGAAGCAACAAAGTTGCCTGGATTCATGAGCAAGTAGCGAATGCAGATTGCGAGTGTCGATTTTACGTTGTTAGGAAAGAAAGGGAGGAAATCATGCAAATTCAGTCACTTTATATAAAAAATTTTAAATCCATACATGAACTTTTGATTGAAGATGTGGAAAATGCCTTGATTTTGGTCGGAAAAAATAATACAGGAAAAACCGTAGTATTAGACGCAATTCGTGCAGTTTGTGGACATTATACTGTGCAGGAACGGCATTTTAATCAGAAAAAGCAAAATATTGAAATTGAAATGGTTTTGGAAATTACAGAAGACGATTTGCATCAGCTTCATCAAAATGGAATGGTAAGTTCGTTTAAGCGTTATGATTCTTGGAAACGGGATTTTTATGAAAAATTGCCCTCTTATACCGAAGATTGTTTACGATTTGTATGTGTTATCAATCACGATGGAAAAATACGATATGAGGATGGAACGCATAAAAATAATCGCTATATTCCGGAAGTTCTGCCAAAGCTGCATTTTATTGATACAGCTAGAGATTTGGCTTCTTTTCAAGAAGATTTGTTGATGTTTCAAAAAACACAAGATTTAATGCGTTTGCGTTCAAATACTTGCATGTTTGATTCGGCAAAGACTTGTAACCATTGTTTTAGCTGCATTGGTCTTATCAATCAAAAGAAACCACAAGATTTACAATTGTATGAGACGGTACGTTTGATGGAATATAAGATGTATCAGTTGAATCTAAGTGAGTTTTCCGAAAAAATAAATGAGAATTATCGAAAAAATGGCGGTATGGAAGAAATTCATTATACATTATCCTGCGATATGGATAAGATGTTTGAAATAAAAGCTAATGCGTGGAGAGAAGAAACCGGACGTTTGTGTTCTGTGGAAAATCTCGGAAATGGTATGAAAAGTATTTATATGCTGTCACTTTTGGAAACCTATGTGGAAGATGAAAAGTGCATTCCAAGTATTATTATAGTGGAATATCCGGAACTTTTTTTGCATCCTTCTTTACAAAAAACGGCAAGTCGCATTTTGTACCGTTTATCAAAGAAAAATCAGGTGATTTTTACAACCCATTCTCCAAATATGGTGGCAAATTTCACAAAGGGTCAAATTTGTCAGATAGTGCTGGATGATGAAGGCTATTCTATAGCACGACAGAATGCAGATATTGATGATATTTTAAATGACTTAGGCTATAGTGCCAATGATTTCTTAAATGTAGATTTTGTATTTATTGTAGAAGGAAAGCAGGATAAATCACGTTTTCCGCTTTTATTGGAAAAGTATTATTCGGAAATTTATGATGAAAATGGCGAGCTGTCCCGTATTTCCATTATTACGACAAATAGTTGTACAAACATTAAAACTTATGCAAATCTTAAATATATGAATCAGCTTTATTTGCGAGACCAATTTTTGATGATTCGTGATGGAGATGGAAAGAATGCAGAAGAACTCGCAGGACAACTTTGCCGTTATTATAGTGAACGGGATTTGCAGGATATTGATAAACTCCCAAGGGTGCGAAGACAAAATGTATTGATTTTAAAATATTATTCGTTTGAAAATTATTTTTTAAATCCAAAGGTTATGGCGAAACTTGGAATTGTGGAAAGTGAAGAAGCTTTTTGGGAGATTTTATTTGCAAAATGGAAACAGTATTTGCATCGTATAAAAAGTGGGGAGCATTTAAGAGAAGTATTAGGGAAAGAGTTAGAATCCATTTCTGATTTGCAAGAGCATTTTGAGGAATTTAAAATCTATATGCGGGGACATAATCTATATGATATTTTTTATAGCAAGTTCCGTGGAAAAGAAACAGCGATTCTCCGAAGTTATCTGGAAATTGCACCAAGAGAGGATTTTCAGGATATTTTGGAGGCGATTGATAGATTTGTGTATTTTGATAGTCGGAAGAAGTAAAAGTATATAGAATCATGGATGGAGAATGTAGAATGGATGAAAAACAAAGTGTAAAGCCTGTTGCTGTAATATTAAACGGTCTTTGTGCCATTATTTGGGGTTATCAATACAGAAAATCGAAAAAGAATTTAAATCATTTATAAAATAAATACTTCCAGAAATGACAAAATAATTTCAGAAAAGAAAGGAAACGTATGAAAAGTTATTTAATAAAAGACACAACAAAAGAAGAAAGAATTGCATTGATTAAAGCATGGGTTCCGGCAGATGAAGAATTGGAAGATTGCGATATTGATTTATGGGACATGTACCGCGATTATATCAATGGAGAAAAAGAAATTGCACAGATAAATGCAGAGTTTGGAATGCAGATGTAGTTTGAGCTCCACCTGACACAGGAATGGGTTAAATTTTGCAAACTGATGTATGGAAAATAAAAAGGTATTCGTTCACTTAAAAAACAGAGTGAAGGGATACCTTTTTAGTAAAATTTTAACTAAAATCAAAATATAAATTCTAAGATTTTCAACGATTCAACCACCAAACTCCCAAATTTAAATATCCTGCAAATGTCAGCCATATTAAATAAGGAATATTCAAAAATGCGGCAATAGGTGAAATCGCATAAAATTTCCGAATCATAATAAAGACCAAAATCCAAAGTAAAAGTAACCAGAAGAATGCAAATAAATACCACCCAAAATTAAAAAAGAAGATGGGCCAGAGAAAATTTACAACCAACTGATAAAAGTAGATATTTTTTGCATCGGCAATTTCGCTTGCAGGAGCATCTGAAATAGAGATGATATACATGGATACTCCCATAAGCGTATAGAGAAACGTCCATACAATTGGAAATAAAATCGCAGGTGGCGAAAGAGGTGGTTTTGTTAGTATCGCAAAATTTTCCATCGCATTTTGTGATAAAAATCCAGCAAGAATTCCTGTTAAGAGTGGTACTGCAAGAGAGGTTATGAGTTTTCGGATATTAATTTTCATAGTTTATAATTTCCATATTGAAAGGAATTTTACTATATTATATTCAATAATTGTGTTGGATAGTATTATAAATTGTAAGCTATAAATAAACCAAGCGGATATTCGCAATCCGTTTTGTTACTTGCTCATAACCGAATGACACCTCTGGTGATTTGTAATTGTTTATTTTTTATAAAAAGTAAAGTACTAATTGAAAAATGGGCATATAACAATTTTTTATATATACTCATTTAGGATAAATCAGAATAATTTCTCAATAACCATTGCAATTTTTTCTAACCCAACTTTGTCATCTTCATCAAAACGATTCAAAATCGGACTGTCAATATCAAGTACTCCAACTACATCACCACATGCATTGTGAAGCGGCAATACAATTTCTGAATTGGAAGCACTATCGCAAGCAATATGTCCCGGGAATGCGTGTACATCGGGAACAAGCATAATGTTATCTGTTTCAACTGCAGTTCCACACACACCTTTTCCAATCGCAATTTCCGTACAAGCAGGAAGTCCCTGAAATGGTCCGACAACCAATCTATTTTCTTTTCCTGAAATTTTATTTAATGGAAAATATTCCGGAAAATGTTTTGGTATCAAATAAAATCCAACCCAGTTAATATCGACAAGTGCACTGCCTAAGATGGCAGAGATATTTGCTAAATTGGAAATAAGATGTGGAACGGTATCCGTAAAAATATGAATTTGACTTTCCAAAAGTGGATATAATTCGTGTTTATTTGTTGGGTATAAGATAGAATGATTATGCATAAAATGAAGTCCTTTTATTTTAAAATTTGATAAAATTTATTATATTTTAATCTTTCACAGTTGTCTAGTATTTTAGCCTGCTAATAAAATGAAGTTACTTGATAATGGATTGTATGAAATGTATAATAAATTAATTAAATATAGTGAAAGTGGATTTTAAATATTCGTTTGATAAAAAAAGAAAAGGGAAAGGAAAGAACATATGATTTACACAGTTACATTTAATCCGTCATTAGACTATATTGTTTCCATAGATGATTTTGCATTGGGAAAAACAAATCGCACAACGGAAGAACAAATGCTCGCAGGCGGAAAAGGAATTAATGTTTCAACGGTACTTACAAATTTAGGTATTGAAAATACAGCACTTGGTTTTACAGCAGGTTTTACGGGAAAAGAAATTGAGCGAATGGCAAAAGAAAGTGGCTTGACATGCGATTTTATTGCATTGGAGACCGGATGTTCCAGAATCAATATAAAAATGAAAGATTTTGATGGGACAGAAATCAATGGAAAAGGACCAATGATTGATACAACAGCAGTTGAGAAGCTGATGTGTCAATTAAGAAAATTACAGGCAGGTGATATACTTGTGCTTGCAGGAAGTATTCCAAGCAGTATACAGAATTCTATTTACCATGATATTATGGCAGAGTTAGGCAATAAAGGAATTTTGTTTGTAGTAGATGCAACAAATGATTTACTATTAAATGTGTTGGAGTATCATCCATTTCTAATCAAGCCGAATAATCACGAACTTGGTGAAATTTTTGGTGTGGAATTAACAACAAGAGAATCCGTTGTGCCTTATGCAAAAAAATTGCAGGAAATGGGAGCAAAAAATGTCCTAGTTTCGATGGCAGGGCAAGGGGCAGTACTTTTAGATGAAACCGGAGAGGTATTTATGTTGTCGGCACCGACAGGAACATTGGTAAATGCAGTAGGGGCAGGTGATTCCATGGTAGCAGGTTTTTTGGCAGGATGGACAGAACGAAAAGATTTTTATCATGCATTTAAAATGGGCGTTTCCGCAGGAAGTGCAAGTGCATTTTCGGAATTATTGGCGACGAAAGAAGAAATAGAAAAGGTATATAATTTTATAGAAGAAATCCAATCCTACTAGCTTTAGATAATGGGTAATTCAATTATGTTTCAGCTATACATCTTCAGAATTCTTTAGAATTTCCTTATGATTTTCTTTATAAACTTGCTGTAAGATAAACTCATCAAAGGAACACAAACAAAATAAAAAGCAAATAAAGAAAGTGAGGAAAAGAATATGTTTGATGCGTTAGGAGCTTTAGTAATTACTTTTGTAGTGATGAGTGTAATTAGTGTAATTGGAGTAATACTGTTGTATCTGGCAAAAAATGAAAAGGTGAAAAAAGGAATGTTTTATTTCCTGAGTATTTGGGGCATGATCATTGCTTACTGCAACGTTTTGGGAACACCGGCAATGTGGACAGAAGAAATCCTGCTTGCTTGGGCTTTAGGAGGACTTAGCGTGGTTGCTCTCTTAATCCAGATTTGCCTGAAAAAAGAAAACAAATTTAACATTGCCAGAATCTTAGTAACGATATCAGTTGTGGTAGGAATGCTTGATTGCTTTATATTCTAACGAATAAACGTAAAAAGAGCTCTCGAAAGAGCAATGTTATTTAGTTAGCCTTTGCGGTTGTTAAGTTAAGAGCCTATTCAAAATTTTAAAATTTGAATAGGCTCCTTTGAGCATGGTGCTGCAGAAGCAATCAATTTATCAACAAAGGGAATCGTATTCCCTAGGTATATACTTGTTGATACGACATACTTAATGTTTAAAGTACGATAAATGCGCAGTTTTCTGCTGGAATTTCCAATGTTCCAGCGGCTGCCTTCACACTCTCCAATGCCGGAAGTGTATCATTTTCACCAAGAATCAGCACATTTCCGTTTAGTGTCATGTTGCGCGAGCGAAGATTTTTTTCACCGGCAAGCATATACACGTCTGCTTCTGTTGGAAGTTCCACCGTAGTCGTTTCACTAGAGTTATTAATGATAAGATAAGCAACACCTTCTTTTCCATCTCTGCGAGAATGGGCAAAGACATGGGCTCCTTCCGAAACAGGACCGCAGTCATAAACAGTAGTACCCATGATACGGTTCCAAAGCAATACCGCAAAGTAGTTAGGTCTCGGAACAAATGTTCCGTGCTTCAAGAAACCATAATCAGAAGAAGCCAGGGTGTTATGGAAAATTACGCCGTCTGTAATAGTCGCAAATTCCCCCAGTTCATTTAATGTACGCGGAACATCCGCATAGGTAGAAGCCCATGTATTTCCGCCGCATCCTGCATCACCTGATTCCGTTACCCAGATTTGACCACCCGGAACATATTTATCACGCTTTTGAACATATTGTTTTGCACAATGAGCAGCAACAGCTAAATAGGATTCCGTAAGAATAGATTCGTAAGGCCAGTGTCCACCCATCGCAGCGCCTCGTTCTGAAACACCGTTGTAATAGTGGTAGCTGAACACATCCAGTTTGGTTTTGTATTCTCCCAAAAGAGCTTCTGTGGTAACCATATCATATCCTACTGCCAATCCGCCGCCTGCATCATCATTGTCGAAACCATGCGTATTGGCATCACCAACAGTACAAGGTCCAACAAATAAACAGTCAGGGTAATTCTCTCTCAGCCATGCACCAAATGCGTCATGTTCATGCGAAAAGTCTTTTACTGTATATTCCTGCGAAAAGCCCAAAGCGGAAATAATGTTAGGCTCATTTGTAAATTCTACTGCAGCTACCGGAACACCATATTCCAAACTGGTATCCATCAGCAGCTTGGCCTGTGCAGGATCCCATGGTTCCCCTGCTTTATGGTTCCCAGGGCAGTTGGCAAAGGAAACAAGCAGTTTTCCATCAATTGCTTTCACGAAATGCAAAAGATTCACCCACTGTTCCTTTGTAAGAAGGTTGTGATAACCTTCCGGAACCTGTCCGTTTGTATGTCCGTCGAAATCGTAATAGGTTTTGTTTGCCCATCCTCCGGATACACGTACCCACGCTGTTCCTAGCTCCTTGGCAAGTTTAATGAGTCTCGGATTCGTTGTATCAATCGGATCAAACCATTGCTGTAAGTTTGCCATATCAGCCCAATCCTGAATGACAGGAAATTCTTCTGTGCCATCCACCTGTGCTTCTGTATAAGCTTTCCAGAAAGTTCCGCCCGTTACTTCGGTCATTTCAATATTGTATGAAACCAACCGCTTATCAATTTGGCGAAGCTCCTTCAATCCGTCTAAAGTAATCTTGACAATTTTTCCCATTATGTTAGTCTCCTATTCCGTATTTTATTAACAGATTTATTATAAACAAATGTGCATTCCTTGTTTAGGGGACAAACGTGAGGGAAGTGTGGCACTTTACTCCAATTTTTGTATTATAAATTTGTTTATTTTTACTTGATGTTAAATTTCAATAAGCTTTTTGCAAGTTCACTCATCTCTTCTACGGATTGTTTCATTCCTGAATGATGCCAGGTAAAAACCATTGTCATGATTGCAGAAATACTAGCTGAATAACGTATATCGTCGCTACAAAATCTTTCTTTATGCATACTTTCGCCCAGACGCTTATAAATTCGATCCACCATCATCGAACTTATTCCGTTTTTTTGCAGTACATCCAACAAAAATTTTCTTTTTTTCCATTGTGTAAAAAAACCTTCCAAATCCAGCGTTACTTCCATGCACAAAAAGCTTTGAGATAAGGTCTCGTCAATCATAGAATACAGCACATCTGCCAAAGTATCATAGTAACGATAAAATGTTTTGCGTGGAATCTCCATTTCTTTGCACAAGGATGTTACGGATATATCCTGATATTTATATTTATCCATCATCGACAGTAAGGTTAATTGAAACAGTTCCTGCCGTTCTATCGATTTTTCTGTTTTACAAATTTTGTACATATCATACTCCTATGCATCCTTAATTGTTTTTATCTTCCTGATAATTTCTCCCAATCTATTTTCTTTCTATATTTTATCAAGTCACAACGATTATGAATAGTAAAATTTCGATATTATCTTGAAAAATTAGCCTGAATTATTCATAATAATTCAGGCTAATTTTATAGGTCGGTGTATTTACCGTGCTTGAAAGAGGGCTTTTTTTCTTATTGTTTGCTCTGCGTTCAATAAATAAAAAATTTTTGTAACAAATTTTGTTTTTGATTGTCTAATATATGAAAGAACAAAAGCCATAGTAAAAATTCGGAAAGGTGGGTGAAAATATGCCGAAAGAGAATGCGGGACAGGGAATTTCCGAAGAGGTTCTTTGTGCGGAATATGAAGCAGTTTATCGTTATGTACTTTCCCTGTGCCGTAATGAGGTAGAAGCTCAAGATATCACGCAAGAGACATTTTTAAAAGCCATGAAGTCATCCGGGAAATTTGAATGGGGCAGCAGTTTATATACTTGGCTTTG
Organism: uncultured Lachnobacterium sp.; assembly: GCA_937889225.1. GTDB lineage: Bacteria > Bacillota > Clostridia > Lachnospirales > Lachnospiraceae > Roseburia. The sequence goes on from CALAST010000098.1 coordinate 21,506, forward strand.
TGCAATTGCGAAAAATTTATGGTTTAACAACTGTAAAAAGTATAATCGTGAAATCTTACCCGAAGATATGGCTAGTGTGCAAAATAAAACGCAAGTACCTGTAGAACACAATGTTTTCGAAAAAGATGCTACCATGCACCTCCATAGAATACTACATAATTTGCCAGAGCCGTACAAAGAAGTATTTTCCTTGCGGATGTTTGGACAGCTTTCTTTTGCAGAGATTGCCGGTTTATTTTCCAAAACAGAGAGTTGGGCGAGAGTAACATATCATAGGGCAAGAAAAATGATTGGAGAAAAAATGAGAAAGGATGGATATTATGAATAAAAATATAAAAAACAGAAAATTGGATTGTGATATCGTAAGTGATTTACTTTCCCTTTATCATGATGGTGTTGTGAAAGAAACTACAAGAGAGTTGGTAAAGCAGCATTTGGAAACATGTGATTCTTGTCGAAAAGAATATGAAGCATTGTGCGTGGCACTTCCGATAGAAATAGAGGAAGTTACTACGAATACAAAAGAGAAATTTTTGGATATGATGAGAAAAGCAAAGCGGAATAGGATTATCACTTCCATAACAGTGGTCATATTAATATGTGCGTTGGTGGTAGGTGGATATTTTCTTCAACTGCAATTTCTAATTGTAAATCTGCCGGACGAATATATTACAGTATATCGTACATATCGCTATAAAACAGAAGAAGGAGATAAATTGTTTGTGTTATATTCGGATTCCTATCTTGGTTCTTCAAGGACAGATACAGAAGTGAAACAAGGAGAAAGTGGAGATATGTTAGTAATGAATATTAAAAAGCCATTCTTTATACCGAGTTACTATTATTATGAAAATTATAAAGAAATAGAGGAATTTAAGGAAGTAGGTCTATATGCAGATATTTGGGTATATGAATGTGGAACTTCTACCGGAGATAATGGGGAAATGGAATATACAGAATTTGACTCTGTTGAATTTGGCGGAAAAATAATATGGGATGAAGACGAAAATGCAGATGATACCATTCCTGATTATGTATATGCATATGAGGAATTTCAAAGTCACCATTATGAGCATAATCCAGAAAAAAATATAATAGGTTGGGATACAAATATAGAAGAAGGATATTTAGAAGCTGATTATGAAGATGGCAGAGTTGTGAAATGGGATTTGGATGGCAATGTATTATATGATGGGTACTTAGATAAAAATGAATAAATAGCATTATGGCATAGCTAATATCTGCTTGACCCAAATCGCAAAGAAGGTTGTGAATCTTCGTTTGACTATTTACTACGAAAGATTTATAAAAAATATAAATTTGGGAACTAGAAATCCGCACATCTTCAGAATTCTTTAGAATTTCCTTATGAATTTCTTTATAAACTTGCTGTAAGATAAACTCATCAAAGGAACACAAACAAAATAAAAAGCAAATAAAGAAAGTGAGGAAAAGAATATGTTTGATGCGTTAGGAGCTTTAGTAATTACTTTTGTAGTGATGAGTGTAATTAGTGTAATTGGAGTAGTGATGTTGTACTTAGCAAAGAGCGAAAAGATAAAAAAAGGAATGTTTTATTTTCTTTCCGTATGGGGAATGGTAGTTGCGTACTGTAATATTTTAAGCGTTTCGTTACTTGGAACAGAAGAAATTTTGCTTGCAGGTGCACTTGGTATACTTAGTGTGATTGCACTTTTGATTCAGCTTTGCCTGAAAAAAGAAAACAAATTTAAGATTGCCAGAATTTTAGTAACGGTATCAGTTGTAGCAGGAATGCTTGATTGTTTCATATTCTAACAAAGCAGATTGAGAATATCGGTTTGACAGTTAAAAGAAAGAGCTCTCGAAAGAGAGCTCTTTTATTGTAATTCACACCTATAAAACGACAATTCACGCAAATGTTAAAAAAGATGCTGTTTCTCATGTATAGTGAAAAAGATATAAAAGAAAGATATGGAGGTAGTAGTTATGAAAAAATTAAGTACCAAAGGCACACAGAGGATAATGGCAATTCTGTGTGTCTTTTGTATGATGTTCATGCTTTGTGTTGAAACATCTGTGGTTTATGCACAAGGCAAAGCAACAATTACAGCATCTTCCGGTACAGCTGAAAAGGGAAAAACAGTAGCAGTTTCTTTTCAACTGTCAGGAAATCCCGGAATTTGGGGAATGAAATTTAAGGTGGGTTATAATCATGATGTATTGACGTTAAAGTCTGCTGAAGTTGGAAATATTTTTTCTAAAAGTGAAGTATCCATACCCGAAAATTTAAATAAAGAAAAGTTTGTATTTTATGCAGAAGGAAAAGAATTAGAGAATAATTCCAAAAATGGCACTTTGATTACAATAAATGTGCGGAAAGCCCACTGCTTTAGGGGTGGGATGGATAGCACTCGTATGAATTTTTGTATATAGAAATTGTTTTTGTACACATTTTGTGATAGAATACGATTATGGAAAATACGTATAGACATACCAATACAACGGTATCTCTGATAAACTATCATTTTGTGTTTTGTCCGAGATATCGAAGAAAAATTTTTTTGATACCGAATGTCGAAGAACGGTTTAAGGAACTGGTCAATCTAAAGTGTAAGGAGTTAAATATAGAAATAATTGCTATTGAATGCGACAAAGACCATACCCATATGTTTGTAAACTGTCTGCCGACATTTAGTCCATCTGATATCATGCAACAGATAAAAGGGTATACCAGTAAAATTCTACGAACGGAATTTATACAGTTATCCAAAATGCCGAGTTTATGGACAAGAAGTTATTTTGTTTCGACTGCGGGGAATGTATGTAGTGAAACCATAAAGAAATATGTAGAAAGTCAGAGAACACGCTATTAAGCAGGAAAGGAGGGGAATATTTTGGCAAACTTTGTTGTGGAACTTCCATTAAAGACAGAACTGTACCAAGAAGATATTTTAAACAAACGCTTGGAAATTGGAAGAACTATCTATAATGCTTTGGTTCATGTCACGCAAAAACGTTATAAAGAAATGATAAAAACAAAAGCATATCGAAGTCTGATGTCATCTTTAACCGGAAATAAGAAAACGGATAAAGAAATTTGGAAACAGATAGAAACGCTCCGTAAACAATATGGTTTTTCCGAATATTCCTTTCATGAAGATGTGAAAGTCATGCAGAAACATTTTAAAGAAAATATAGACGCTTTCACAGCACAAAAAATAGCAACCAAGTTATGGAGAGCATACGAAGACCTGTTTTATGGAAATGGAAATAGGATTTGGTATAAAAAATATGGCGAATTTCATTCTCTTGAGGGAAAATCGAATGGAACAGGGATTCGTTTTCGAAATGATCGTATTATATGGAACGGATTAGAGATACCGGTTGTGATAGATTATAAGAATGAATATGAAAGAGAAGCCTTGCAATCAAAGATTTGCTATAATCGTATCGTGCGAAAATATGTGAGAAATACATATAAATTCTATGTACAAATCGTTTTGAAAGGAAATCCTCCAGTAAAATTTGACAGGCAAACAAAAGAACGAAAACACAAGATGGGAAGCGGAGATGTGGGGTTGGATATAGGAACGTCCACGATTGCGATTGCATCGGAAACGGAAGTGAAACTGTTAGAACTTGCGGACAGAGTACAAAACATCGAAGACCAAAAGCAGAAACTGCTTCGCAAAATGGACAGAAGCAGACGTGCAACGAATCCCGACAATTATAAGGAAGACGGAACGATAAAAAAACAGGGAAACCAAAAAGTATATTGGAAGAAATCAAAACATTATCAGAACTATCAAAAGGAATTAAAAGAAGTATATCGAAAACAAGCCGCCGTGCGAAAATATCAGCATGAATGTCTGGCAAATGAAATTATGTCTTTGGGAAATAAGATTTATGTAGAGCAAATGAATTTCAAGGGATTGCAGAAGCGTGCGAAAAAGACTGAGAAAAATGAAAGAGGAAAGTTTAAGAGGAAGAAACGGTTTGGAAAAACGTTGGCGAATAAAGCCCCCTCGATGTTATTAAGGATTCTAAACCGAAAAATGAAGTCTAATGGAGAAGAATTAATCGAAATCAATACGTACAAAGCAAGAGCAAGTCAATATAATCATTTGGATGAAACGTATAAGAAAAAGAGCTTGTGGGAAAGATGGAGTGATTTGGGAGAACTAAAAGTACAAAGAGATATGTATGCGGCATTTTTGATACGGAATGTAAATAAAGACTTAGAAAGTTTTGATAAGGAGAAATGTGAAGAACGGTTTGAAAAATTTAAGGAACTGCATGATAGAGAAGTAGAACGATTAAGAGGAAAGAAAAATGTAAAAAGTATGGGAATTTAAAGAAAAAGAAAGAACAAGGTTTTGACACGAGCCTTATGCTATCGTGAATGGACACAAAGGTGTCTTTGGTAGTGAAAGTCTTATGGAAATCGATTAGTTTTATATGCTTTCGAGTATATTTAGAAGTTGACGTACATAAGAATCCAACGTGCTTTAGCCGTTGGAGTGTCAGAAAAAAAGACAAGAGATGTTGCGATTTTGAGTTTGATGCCATTTGTATATTATGTTTATGATTATTTGGTAACGGTTTATAGTGAGCTTCTTTATTCAGGGATGGAAGTTGTTTTTGAATTTTTAGGTTTTATGCTCTGTATTTTTTATGTATTATTTCTATTTATTTATTTTAAACAGTATGAAGAAAAGCAGGAGATGGAACAGCGGAACCGATTGCTTGAGATACAGCGTGTACAATCAGAAAAAGAAGTAGAGATGATGAAACGTTCCGAATATATGGTTAGTATTTTACGCCATGATATGCGTCACTATTTAAATGATATTGCAGGATTTATTGAAAATGGTGAAAATGATTGTGCACAAAGATACATCAGCGAAATTATTGCTTCCGTAGAACAAACGGTTACGAAAAAATATTGCAGCAATAAAATCGTAAACATGATTTTTTCTACATATGAAAATACAATCAAGGAATATGGGATTGACTTTATATACTCCATTCGTATTCCAAGTGAGCTTGCTTTTTCAGATAGTGATATTTCCTCGATTCTTTCGAACAGTTTAGAAAACGCTGTTAAAGCCGTATCATTTTTAGAGCAAAGCAGGCGAAAAATAGAAGCAGATTTATGTATGAAAGGTGGGAAACTATTGATTTCCATAAAAAATACTTATGCTGAAAAGCCAACAATCATTGATGGAATGCCTCAGGCAAAGAAAATGGGACATGGTTTTGGTACACAGAGCATTCGTTATGTTGTGGAGAAATTAAGAGGAAATTGTCAGTTTACGGTGGATGATGAATATTTTATTTTGCGGATTGTATTGTAGAATATTTATAAAAAGAAAAAAGATATGATTTATATGAGAGCTGTCTTAACGGATGGCTCTTTTATTATTATAGAAGAAATAGTAATAACAAGAGATTTGAAAATAAATTATGAAGATAGAACAAAAATTTGAAAAATACTTATAATCAAATACATAGAAATTGTGACGAATAACAGTCATAATCATTTTTTACATAGGGAGTTTATCTACTACCAAAGGTGGTGTGTATACTTCCTGTTTTTATTAGAATAGGAATTCGTATTTTTTGAATAGGATATCAAATGTCATTCTTTAGAGTAAAGTGATAAACTTCAGTTACAGTAAAGTTAACGGCAATATCAAAAGGAGGAATGACAATGAATAACGATAGTAAAAGTAGTGTAGTATACCAAGGAAAAATACCGGGCAGAGTCAAATATACGTTTGCCTTTGGTGCATTAGGAAAGGATTTAATCTATGGAATGATTGCAACCTTTTCAATGATTTATTTCACAGATATTATCAAAGTTGCGCCAGCATTTATTGGAACGATGTTTTTTGTAGCTAAATTGTGGGATGCTTTTAATGATTTGTTTATGGGTATGATTGTAGATAATACAAGAAGCCGATGGGGGAAATTTGTTCCATGGCTGGTTATTGGTACATTAATTAATGCATTTGTATTCGTAACAGTATTTACGGATTTTCATCTTTCAGGCACAGGTTTATGTGTATTTGCTACTGTAGTTTACATACTTTGGGGAATGACTTATACGATTATGGATATTCCTTATTGGTCAATTATTCCAAATTTAACTTCAGATCCGGAAGAACGCGAAAAAGTTTCAGTATTACCAAGAATTTTTGCCAGTATCGGACAGTCACTTATCATTGCAGGTTTTGGTGTTCAGATTATTAAAGGGTTAGGTGGAGACTATACCGGTTATCATAGATTTGCGTTGATTATTGCAGCAACATTTATTTTTACAATGGCTGTTTGTGTTATCAATTTGCCAAAGGTTCAGCAGGATGGTGAAAAGAAAGAAAAATTAAGATTTAAGGATATCTTTACAGTAATTAAGAAGAATGATCAGTTAAGATGGGCAGTATTATTAATTCTTTTATACAATGTGGCAATCCAGTTCATTATGGGTGTAGCTACATACTATTTCAGCTACGTATGTAATAATGCAGAAATGTTATCTGCTTTCATGATTAGTGCTTCTGTTGCGGAGGTTATTGGATTATTAATCTTCCCTAAAATTACAAAATTATTATCAAGAAAGAAAGCATTTTTCTTGGCTTGTTTGCTTCCACCAATTGGATTAGTAGTTTTGTTACTTGTTGGTATTTTCTGTCCATCCAATATCGTATTAACGGCTATCGCAGGTATTATTGTTAAGACAGGTACTGGCTTAGAACTTGGGTGTGCAACCGTATTTCTTGCAGATGTTGTAGATTACGGAGAGTATGTATTAGGTACAAGAAATGAAGGTGTTGTATTTTCGCTTCAGACATTGATTGTAAAGTTTACAGCAGCTTTAACATCATTATCAATTGGTTTTGTATTAGAGTTAACGGGCTATGTTCCAAATGCAGTACAGTCATTGGCTACGCAGAATTCAATTCGAGTACTGATGTGCTTGATTCCGGCAATTGGGGTTGTGCTTGCTTATGTGGTGTTCAAAAAGAAATACAAATTGGATGATGAGTTCATGAAGAAAGTAGTAGAAAAGATTACAGGAGCAGATGAGAAAGCAGCGTAGGAAGGTGCATTTAGAGTTCATGTTGGTGGTTTTACAGGAACTATGCGGGCATTTGTGCCGGATGATTTGGTAGAATTTTATCATATAGATGCGTTGGATTCTAATCATTATAAATTTGTGTGAGTAAGACAAGTTGACTTCTAAATGTGAAAGATAGTCAGCTTGTCTTGTTTTTATTTATAGATAAGATTTACTTTGAAATGGTCAAGAAGGAGATTTATTGTTATAATTAAAAAAATATGACATAGGAGTATTCAGATTGAGAAGTTTTAGTATTATTTTGGCTGATGATGAACAACATATCTTGTTTGGAATGAAAAATGGCATTGCTTGGGAGGAACTGGGGTTTGAAGTTGTCGGAACTGCACAAAATGGCAAGGAAGCGTTAGAACTGATTGAAGAACATCATCCGGATCTCTTAATTAGTGACATTAAAATGCCATTTATGGATGGTTTGGAATTATCTAAAGTGATCCATGAAAATTATATGAGCACAAAGATTATTTTGTTTTCTGGTTGGGATGATTTTGAGTATGCAAGACTGGCAATTAGTTATGGTGTTTCAGAATATGTTATGAAACCAATTAACTACGATGAGATGCGAAAATTATTAACTGCTATGCACGAAAGACTGGAGAAGGAGTACGCTGAAAAGTTGAATCGTGCCCGTTTGGAAAAAGTGTACGCTGTAAGTCTTCCTCTTTTAAGACAACAATTCTTTTCGCAGTTAGTAACCGGACCATTAGAGGAAAATTATCGTGAACAGCAGATTAAGAATTTAAAATTGAATTTTGAATATGCTGCTTTTTATCTTGTTGCAGTAAAACTACGTGAAAGCGACTTGGAAGATGTATTATCGGAATTGTCTATTAAAGAAACGGTTAAGGAAGCATTTGAAAAGATTGCTGATGTTTACGAGTTTGGTATGAATGACAAGGAAGTATTTTTGTTATGCAGCAACAAAAAGCATGACATCGAACGTATCACAAGAGCCGTGGAAGAAGTTTCTGTAATAATTAATCGTATCTTTCACGCAGGCATATTTTTTGGAATAAGCACTTGTGGCAAATCCATTGAGGAACTGCCTTCTTTGTATTCGCAATCGTTAGAGGCACTGGATTACAATCTGGTTATGAAAGAAGAATGTTATACATATTATAATGATATTTTACCACTCCGGAAAAAAGAAAATGACTGGTCGGCTGAAGTGGAATCCATTGAGAAGATTATTACCCATTGTTCAGAGAAGGAATTGCAGCAAGAAGTAGAGAAGTTACTCCGGAAGCTACAGACCGCACATTACAATTTGAATGAATATCAGATTGTGATATTAGAGATTCTGTTTGCAATTTCACGTCTGTATAAGAAGTATCAGATTACTTCAGATGAAGAATTCGCAGGTTCAAAAAAGATGGCGGTTAAGATCTTGTCGTTGGATACGGGGGAAGAATTGGATAACTGGCTGATGAATTATTGTCAGTTGATTCGTGTCTTGATTCAGAAAAAGCAGGTGGACAATAATGTGGTATTGGCAGAAAAAGCAATGAAAACTGTTGAAAAGCATTTTAGTGACCCAACGCTGTCTGTGGAAACAGTATGTCGGGAATTGCACGTTAGTTCTTCTTATTTTTCAAAGATATTCAAACAGGAAACAGGTTCCACTTTTTTGAATTATTTAATTAACCGAAGAATGGAAGAGGCGAAACGATTACTAAATAAAACTGACTATAAGAGTCATGTGATCGGAGAGATGGTGGGTTATCCGGAGCCGAACTATTTTAGTTATGTGTTTAAGAAAAACTGTGGTTTTTCGCCTGCGAAATATAGAAAACTTGAGGAAACAAAAAATGGGAAATAAAAAGTTGAGTATTCGAATATTGTTCCCGCTGATTATGTCGACCACCATTGCGTTTTGCATAATCAGTTGTATGCTGCTTTCTTTTCACGGTCTGTCCCAATACTTCATTGGTGAAGCAGTTGAAGAGATTGGAAAACAGAAAGATTCTCTTGCACAGGGGCTTGAGAGAGAAATTGAAGAGGTCAATGATTTCATAAATAATACGATTTATTGTCAAAATATAAAAAAACAAGATTCTCTTGATGATGAATTTTCGGAATCTTTAAATGAGTTGCTCAGTAGTATGACTGAGCGTGTCCATAGCATTGCTTTGTATGATTCGAAAGGAAATTGTATCTGGCATTCTGAAAAAGTGTCTGGTGGGTCGGTAAAAGATGAAGAGTGGTTTATTAAGGCAAAAAGTAATATTGAGACCATTTATTTTGGTTCAGAAGAGATTGTTTATACCGATGTGATGAAAAATGCTTTTCAGGTAAGTCGTTATATAGAGTATGTAGATAATGGGATTATGAAATCGGGTGTGGTGTGTGTGCAATACTATACAGATTTCGTAGAAAGTATATTAGAAAGTTATGAGAATAAAAAAACAGAATACTGTTATCTGATAGACGAGAATAATCAACTGCTTTATCATCCGTTTATGAGATTGATTCAGTCTGATTTGTATGAAGAAAAAACATTGGAATGTGTCCTGGAGTGTACGGATTATCTGTTGAAGGCATATGAAGATACCCGGTGGGTTATTGAAAAGCAGCAGATTGGATATACGGGGTGGAATATTGTTGTTGTGAATTCTTTGGCTAATGTGCGTGCAGAAAATGTAAATATATATTATATGACATGGCTGGTTTTACTGCTGGTTGGAATTGTGTTGATATTTTTGGATATTCTGTTATTCCATAATTTTACCGATCCAATCTATCAATTAATGCACACAATGAACGAGTTTGGAAAAGGGAATTATCAGGAAAAAGCAAAGGAAGCGGGAATTGGAGAGCTGAAAAGTCTAAGCGAGCACTTCAATCATATGGCGGATAAGCTGCAAGAACAGATGGACGAGATTCGCAGAAACGAAAGAGAAAAGCAAAAGATGGAGAAAAAGCTTTTGCAGTCGCAGATTAATCCTCATTTTCTTTATAATACATTGGACTCTATCATTTGGATGATTCAAAGCGGAGAATATGAAGGTGCAGAACAGATGGTTTCTTTGTTGGCTAAATTCTTCCGTGTTTCATTGAGTCGGGGAAAGGATATGATTTCACTGGAAAAAGAATTGGAACACGCAACAAGTTATCTTGCAATCCAGAATATTCGATTTAAGGATAAATTTGAGTTTTGCGTTCATGCAGATAAAGAGCTGATGAAGTATCTTTGCCCTAAATTATCCATCCAGCCTTTGTTGGAAAATGCAATCTATCATGGTATGGAAGGCATGTATGAGGATGGAGAAATTGATATTAATGTGTATGAAAAAGATAATGTAATTCATATTGATGTGGTAGACAATGGACTTGGTATGACTGCAGAAAAAATAGAATATATCATGAACAATAAAGTAGTTTCCGGTAAGCGTGGTTCTGGCATAGGTGTTCGCAATGTAAATGAGAGAATCAAATTAATCTATGGAGAGAAGTATGGTATCTCTATTACAAGTGAATTAGATGAAGGAACAACTGCCACGATAACCATTCCTAAGTTGGAGGAAGCAGATGAAAAATAGTAAAAAGAAACAGTTTTTATTGATTCTCTTGATTATTTTGATTGCCATATTTTCAGTACAATATATGATGACAAGAGCTAATGTGGAAAAAAGAAATATTGTTGCAGTCGTTTTGCCAAATGATAAAGAGACGGACTATTCCGGAGTGATGGATGGAATTAGAGATTATGCAATGAATAACGACATTTTATTGGATGTCTGGTATAAAGACAGCATTTCTTTGGAAGAATTAGAAGCATTGATTGCAGACGAAGAAAAGAATCATGCGATCGGAGTTTTGTTAGTATATCCGGAAAAATACATGAATGGAAATGCTGACAAGAAATATGTTTTTGATAATGTGCTTGCTATTACAGATAGCATGAAGGATTATTTTCTACACACAGCAACTTTTGCAGAAAGTAATGAGGAGGTATATTCTATTCCGGTATCAGCCGAAGTGATTAAGCGATTAACAGAGGATAGCAATCATTTTATTTATATCAAGAATACATACAAACTGGGATATTGCAGCATGGAAAAGATGGAGCAGTATGTTCAAAGTGGAAGTATGGATGATATATGTTTGGAATATATGAAAGTAGATGGAACTACAATCGCCAATGGCGATATAGATTCGCTGTTGACAGAATAGGTGAGAAATATGAAAAGAAGATTATTAAGTTATAATTTCATACTGATTGTGCTGTTTTGTGCATTGGTGGGCATAATAATTGCAGGGAAGATGCCACAAAAAGAAAATGAATTTATCCGTGTTGGCATTGCAGTTTATAATATGGATGATACTTATATGAGCAATTACATAGAAAAGCTACAGGGTAAGCTTGATAGATATGATTATTCTGGAAAAAAGGTTCTTTATGAAATCCTTGATGCGGAAGGAGACTTGAATCGTCAGCAAAAGCAGTTACAATATATGTGTTCACAAAATTTTGATGTACTGTTAATTAATCTGGTGAAACCAACTTCTGCGGCAAGTATCCTAAATGAAGCAGCAGACCTTGATATACCGGTTATACTGTTTAACAGAGAAACAGATGCAAAGGATTTAACGATATCAGATGGTATTTGGTATGTGGGAACGGATGCAAAAGCTGCTGGTGCTATACAGGGTGATATACTTACTAAGCTGTGGAAAGAGCAGAATGCAGAGGTGGATCATAACAAGAATGGAAAACTGGACTATGTGTTGGTGGAAGGCGAGGAAACACATTTTGATGCAATACGTCGCACGAATGGTTTCCTGGAGAATAGTTCTGATATAAATCTAAATCAGTTAGAGAATATATCGGCAAATTGGCAAAGAACGTTTGCACATGATGCGTTTTCTAAATTGGATAAAGAAATCATTGAAAATATTGATGCTGTTGTTTGTCATAATGATGATATGGCACTTGGAATCTATGATTATTATAAATCGAATCAAATGGAAATTCCTATTCTTCTTGGAATTAATAACAATTCAGAAATGAATGAAAAGATAAAATCAGGTGAGATATATGGAACAGTTGACAATGATATAGAGGAACAGGTAGTGTACATGTGCAATCTTCTGGACAGTATATTAGAGGAGACGGCAAACGATTTTGAAAAGGTATGGTATAGCAAACCACATGCTGTTATTCAACGATGAGTTATAAATAAATTGATTAAAGCCTGAGAGTAGTCGCTTACTTTTTATAAGTGAAAAGTTGTAAATTAGTATATAAAAGTATAGAATTTTTAAAATTAAGGTTAAAATAAAAAGAGTTACTGTACACACAGTACTTAGCATTTACTGCTAAGTACGTATGAAAATATGCATTTTGTAAGTAAAAATCCATTTGGGAAGCAAATTTTGCATGGATTTTTACATATTACTGTTTATGTGTGAATAGTAACTAAAAAGAAAAAGTATAGAAGTGTTAATTCCCTCTATACTTTTTTTATTTTTATGGTATACTATATTAGAACATACATTCGATTTGAAATAGAGGATATATTATGGATAAATTTATTTTGCACTCAGAATATAAACCAACCGGAGACCAACCGCAAGCAATCGAAGCCCTTGTCAAAGGCTTCCAGGAAGGCAATCAATTCCAGACTTTACTTGGCGTTACCGGTTCCGGTAAGACTTTTACAATGGCAAACGTTATTGCTGCATTAAATAAACCAACTCTCATTATTTCCCACAACAAAACTCTTGCAGGACAGCTCTATGGTGAAATGAAAGAGTTCTTCCCAGAAAACGCAGTAGAATACTTTGTATCCTACTACGATTACTACCAACCGGAAGCCTATGTACCATCTTCTGACACCTACATTGCAAAAGACTCGGCTATAAACGATGAAATTGACAAACTCCGTCTTTCTGCCACAGCTGCAATGGCAGAGCGAAAGGATGTTATCATTGTTGCCTCCGTTTCCTGCATTTATGGCATTGGAAGTCCTGACGATTACATGAACATGATGGTATCGCTTCGTGAAGGCATGGAAGTTGACCGAGATGAAGTGGTTCGCAAGCTAATTGATATTCAATACACTCGAAATGAAATGGATTTTAAGCGTGGTACATTTCGAGTGCATGGAGATGTTGTGGAAATTTTTCCGGCAAATAATTCCGATGCAGCGATTCGCGTAGAGTTTTTTGGAGATGAGATTGACCGCATTACGGAAATAGATGTGCTTACAGGCGAAATAAAATACCAGCTTTCTCATGCAGCAGTTTTTCCGGCATCGCACTATGTTGTGCCAATGGATAAAATTTTAAAAGCGTGTGATAATATAGAAGCAGAGATGACAGAACGCGTAAAGTTTTTTAAGGGAGAAGATAAGCTAATCGAAGCGCAGCGTATCGCAGAACGTACCAATTTTGATATAGAAATGTTAAAAGAAACCGGATTTTGCAGCGGAATTGAAAACTATTCCAGGCATCTGGCATTCCGAAAAGAAGGCGAAATGCCGGATACATTAATTGATTATTTCCCAGATGACTTCTTAATTATTGTGGATGAATCCCACATCAGCATTCCGCAGATTCGTGGTATGTATGCGGGTGACCGTTCCCGTAAGACCACGCTTGTAGATTACGGATTCCGTTTACCTTCTGCATTGGATAACAGACCATTAAATTTTGAAGAATTTGAAGGAAAGATAAATCAAATGTTGTTTGTATCTGCAACACCGGGAGAATATGAAGCAAACCATGAATTGCTTCGTGCAGAACAAGTGATTCGCCCAACAGGCTTATTAGACCCGGAAATTTCAGTTCGTCCCGTAGAAGGACAGATTGATGATTTGATTGGAGAAGTAAACAAGGAAACTGCAAAGCATAATAAAGTATTGATTACAACTTTAACAAAACGCATGGCAGAAGATTTGACACGCTATATGAGTGAAGTAGGCATTCGGGTAAAATATCTGCATTCCGATATTGATACTTTAGAACGTGCAGAAATTATCCGTGATTTGCGACTGGATGTATTTGATGTGCTTGTTGGAATCAACTTACTTCGAGAAGGTTTGGATATTCCCGAAATAACCTTAGTTGCCATTTTAGATGCAGATAAGGAAGGCTTTCTTCGTTCCGAAACATCTTTGATACAGACAATCGGACGAGCTGCCAGAAACAGCGAAGGACATGTTATTATGTATGCAGATAAGATTACGGATTCCATGCGTGTTGCTATCGAAGAAACAAAACGTCGTCGCACGTTGCAACAAGCGTATAATGAAGCACATGGCATTACACCGCAGACAATTAAAAAATCCGTGCGTGAGCTGATTGCCATTTCCAAAAAAGTAGCTGCAGATGAAATGAAATATGCAAAAGATCCGGAATCCATGAGCAAAAAAGAATTGGAAAAGACAATTGCAGATATTCAAAAGAAAATGCAAAAAGCCGCTTCCGAGCTTAATTTTGAAGCTGCGGCAGAATATAGGGATAAGATGATTTCGTTGAAGAATATGCTACGTGAACTAAGCTAAGTGTGTATAAGAAAATCATAAAAAAATAATAAAGCAAAATTTTGGTGGGAAGATATATGCAAACAATTATTGTACTATTAAATCCGGGGAAAATAGAATATAAAAACGAAACATAACACAGGAGTAATATTATGGCTAACAGAAAAAGGAAATATATAAAAATTCGCGGTGCAAATGAACATAATCTAAAAGGCATTGATATTGATATCCCAAGAGATGAATTTGTCGTTTTGACCGGTCTTTCCGGTTCGGGAAAGTCATCCCTTGCATTTGATACCATTTATGCAGAAGGACAAAGACGCTACATGGAGTCGCTTTCTTCTTATGCAAGACAATTCTTAGGACAGATGGAAAAACCAAACGTGGAAAGTATTGAAGGACTTCCACCTGCAATTTCCATAGACCAAAAATCCACAAACCGAAACCCGCGTTCTACAGTAGGCACGGTTACGGAAATCTATGATTATTTTCGTTTGCTGTATGCCAGAATCGGCATTCCGCATTGTCCGAAATGTGGAAGGGCGATTACAAGACAAACGATTGACCAAATGGTAGATACCGTTATGGAACTGCCGGAACGTACACGTATTCAGATTTTAGCTCCCGTTGTAAGAGGGAGAAAAGGCGAACATCAAAAATTATTTGAGCAGGCAAAAAAGAGTGGTTATGTACGTGTAATCGTAGATGGCAATCAATATGAGCTTTCCGAAGAAATTAAATTAGAAAAAAATATCAAACACAATATTGACATTGTTGTGGACCGACTTGTGGTAAAACCGGGAATTGAAAAAAGATTGACGGATTCTTTGGAAAATGTATTCGAGCTTTCCGAAGGTAATGCAATTGTGGATATTATAGATGGCGAACCGATGAAATTTTCACAAAATTTTGCTTGTCCGGATTGCCATATAAGCATTGATGAGGTAGAACCACGAAGTTTTTCATTTAATAATCCATTCGGTGCATGTCCAACCTGTTTTGGTTTGGGGTATAAAATGGAATTTGATGAAGAACTGATGATTCCAGACAAAAGTCTCGCCATTTCAGAAGGTGCGATTCAGGTAATGGGGTGGCAGTCATGTACAGACCCATCCAGTTATACGTATGCTACGTTAAAAGCATTATCAGAAGGTTATGGATTTTCGCTTGATACGCCTTATAAAGAACTGCCGGAAGACATTCGTCATATGCTGATTCACGGTGGTGACGGACGTTTGTTAAAAGTGCATTACAAAGGACAGCGTGGAGAAGGCGTTTATGACTTAAATTGGGAAGGTCTTATTCGCAACGTACAGCGTCGCTATCGCGAAACCGGTTCTGATATTATGAAACAGGAATATGAACAATTTATGCGTATCACCCCATGTGAAGACTGTAAAGGTCAACGTCTGAAAAAAACATCTCTTGCCGTGAAAGTAGCAAATGAAAATATTTATGAAATGACCAATAAATCGGTAAAAGAACTATGTATTTTCTTGGAAAATATGCAGCTAAGTGACCAACAAATGTTGATTGGAGAGCAAATTTTAAAAGAAATTAAGGCAAGAGTCGGATTTTTGCAGGAAGTAGGTCTGGAATATCTGACCTTGACACGAGCAACAGGAAGTCTTTCCGGTGGGGAAGCACAGCGTATTCGTTTGGCAACACAAATTGGTTCGGGATTAGTTGGAGTTGCTTATATTTTGGATGAGCCGAGTATTGGACTTCATCAAAGGGACAATGAAAAATTGCTTGGTGCATTGAAAAATCTAAAAGATTTGGGAAATACGCTTGTTGTTGTAGAACATGATGAAGACACGATGCGTGCAGCAGATTATATTGTAGATATTGGTCCAAAAGCAGGTGTGCATGGTGGAGAAGTTATTGCAACCGGAACAGCAGCAGATATTATGAAATGTAAGAAATCGCTGACGGGTGCTTACTTAAGTGGGCGAATTAAAATTCCGGTACCGGAAGAACGCAGAGTGCCAACCGGATTTATTACCATTAAAGGTGCAAGAGAAAATAACCTGAAAAACATTGATGTGGATATTCCTCTTGGAGTAATGACTTGCGTAACCGGTGTTTCCGGTTCAGGAAAAAGTTCATTGACAAATGAAATCTTATATAAACATCTGGCAAAAAGCTTAAACCGTGCCAGAAGCATTGCAGGTGCACATGATGATATTTTAGGATTAGAGAAGTTAGACAAAGTCATTGACATTGACCAGTCACCAATTGGCAGAACTCCACGTTCCAATCCAGCAACTTACACAGGTGTATTTGACATGATTCGTGATTTATTTGCATCGACATCCGATGCAAAAGCAAGAGGCTATAAAAAAGGACGTTTTAGTTTTAATGTAAAAGGTGGCAGATGTGAAGCTTGTAGTGGTGATGGAATCCTAAAAATAGAAATGCATTTCTTACCGGATGTTTATGTTCCTTGTGAGGTATGTGGTGGGAAACGTTACAATAGAGAAACATTAGAAGTAAAATACAAAGGAAAAAGCATTTATGATGTGTTGGATATGACGGTGGAAGATGCATTGGAATTTTTCAAAAATGTTCCAACCATTCATCGTAAAATCCAGACACTTTATGATGTAGGACTTTCTTATGTAAAATTAGGACAACCATCTACGGAACTTTCCGGTGGAGAAGCACAGCGTATTAAGTTAGCGACAGAACTTAGCCGTAAGAGCACAGGAAAAACCATTTATATCTTAGATGAACCTACAACAGGGCTTCATTTTGCGGATGTGCATAAATTAATTGAAATTCTGCGTCGACTTTCGGATGGTGGAAATACAGTTGTTGTAATTGAGCACAATTTGGATGTAATTAAGACGGCAGATTATATTATTGATATGGGACCGGAAGGCGGAGACGGTGGCGGAACTGTCATTGCAAAAGGCACACCGGAGGAAGTTTGTGAAGTAGAAGAATCGTATACAGGTAAATTTTTAAAGCCATACCTGCAAAAATAAAAATCTTATGGTGGCTAAGAAATTTTTTGCAGAAAGTGTTTAACTCTTGTATTAAATAGTATTTTTTCACGGTAATGGTTTACTTTTTCACCAAAATATATTAAAATTCGATTATATACAAATACGAAAAGGAGTGGTATAAATATGAAAATTTCATCATTACAAAAAGCTAGATATGAGTATTCTCCAAAACTTCCTGGAATGTTGAGAAACGGTATTGCAGATATTTGCATAAAGGAAGGCGAAGAAACTCAAAGTGTAGCTGACCAAGAAAAAATTAAAGCACTTTTCCCAAATACTTATGGAAAGAAAGAAATCACTTTCCAAAAAGGACAGAACACCTCTGAAGCAAAAAAACAGGTTGTAGGTGTTATTCTTTCAGGTGGACAGGCTCCTGGCGGACACAACGTTGTTTGTGGTTTATACGATGCTTTAAAAGCAACAAATCCGGAAAACGTTCTTTATGGTTTCAAAAATGGTCCTAGCGGACTTATCGATGATGACTACTTAATTTTTGATGATGAATATATCAATCAGTTCAGAAATACAGGTGGTTTCGATATTATCGGTTCCGGCAGAACAAAACTTGAAACAAATGAACAGTTTGCTATTGCTGCTGAAGTATGTAAGAAACATGGCATTACAGCAATTGTTATCATCGGTGGTGATGATTCCAATACAAACGCTGCTATTCTTGCTGAGTATTTTGCAGCTAACAACACAGGCGTTCAAGTAATCGGATGTCCAAAAACAATCGATGGTGACTTAAAGAACGAAGATATCGAATGTTCTTTCGGTTTCGATACAGCTACAAAGACATATAGTGAAATTATCGGAAACATCCAAAGAGATGCAAACTCTGCTAAAAAATACTGGCACTTCATCAAAGTTATGGGACGTTCCGCTTCTCACGTTGCTTTGGAATGTGCTCTTGAAACACAACCAAATATCTGCTTAATTTCTGAAGAAGTTGCAGCTAAGAAAATGTCTCTTTCTGAAATCGCTGATTACATTGCAGACTCTGTAGAAAAGAGAGCAGCAAATGGCATGAACTTTGGTGTTGCAGTCATCCCTGAAGGTGTTGTTGAATTCGTTCCTGAATTCTCCGTATTAATTCATGAAATCAACGAACTTCTTGCAGGAAGCAAAGCTGATGCATTCAATGCACTTCCAACATGGAAAGAAAAATATGCATTTATTGAAAATGGTTTAACAAAAGAATCTATGGAAGTATTTGCAATCCTTCCGGAAGCAATTCAGCAGCAGTTATTCTTAGAAAGAGACCCACACGGAAACGTACAGGTTTCTTTGATTGAATCAGAAAAATTATTCTCTGCTCTTGTAAAAGATAAATTAGATGCTAGAAAAGCTGCAGGTACATATAACGGCAAATTCGGTGCACTTCATCACTTCTTAGGATATGAAGGAAGATGTGCATTCCCATCTAACTTTGACTCAGATTATTGCTACTCATTAGGATACAATGCATTTATGTTAATCCAGTATGGCTACACAGGTTACTTATCAAAAATTTCTAACCTTTCTCAGCCGGCAAATGAATGGGTTGCAGGCGGCATGCCAATCACAAAGATGATGAACATCGAAAGAAGACATGGCGAAGACAAACCTGTAATCAGAAAAGCTCTCGTTGAACTTGATGGAGCACCATTCAAATATTTCGAAGCTCATCGTGATGAATGGGCAGTTGATACATGTTTCGTATATCCGGGTGCAATTCAGTACTACGGACCAACAGAAGTTTGTGATACCACAACCGTAACTCTCGCCCTTGAACAGGCAAAATAAAAATTGATTAACATTCTTTCAGGGAGAACAAGTGCTAAAATACTTGTTCTCCCTGAGTTTTTTATTTCTTAATAAAAAAATAATGTTTTCCTTTCAAAAATAGTTTGAAAAATGATATAAATCGTATATAATGATACTGAATATGTAAAAATATAATTAGTAAAGGTTTGTGTACTTTTAAAGAAGCTGGAAATTAGCAGAGCTTAGCTTTTATAAATATTGCGTAAGCACCAAGTAGTTCACAACCGAATATATAGATTATAGACAGCAGATAATGAGCTTGAAAGGAGAATTCATAATTATGATGGGAACAGATATTGGTATTGATTTAGGTACTGCGAGTATTTTAGTATATATAAGAGGAAAAGGTGTTGTATTAAAAGAGCCTTCCGTAGTTGCATTTGACAGAGATACAAATAAGATTAAAGCAATTGGTGAAGAAGCAAGACTTATGCTTGGTCGTACACCGGGTAATATTATTGCAGTAAGACCGCTTCGTCAGGGTGTAATTTCGGATTATACCGTTACAGAAAAAATGATTAAATATTTCATTCAAAAAGCAATTGGAAAACGTTCCTTCCGTAAACCGCGTGTAAGTGTATGCATTCCAAGCGGTGCAACAGAAGTAGAAAAGAAAGCAGTAGAAGATGCTACTTATCAGGCTGGTGCAAGAGAAGTAGAAATTATTGAAGAACCAATCGCAGCTGCAATTGGTGCAGGAATTGATATTTCCAGACCATGTGGAAACATGATTGTAGATATCGGTGGTGGTACGGCAGATATCGCTGTTATTTCCCTTGGAGGTTCTGTAGTCAGCACTTCCATTAAAATTGCAGGCGATGATTTTGATGAAGCGATTGTACGTTATATGCGTAAAAAACATAATCTTTTGATTGGTGAAAGAACTGCAGAAGACATTAAAATTAAAATCGGTACCTGTTACCATCTTCCGGAGCCGGAAACATTAGATATCAGAGGACGCAACCTTGTGACAGGTCTTCCAAAGACGGTTACCGTAACTTCCGAAGAAACAGAAGAGGCACTTCGTGAACCGGTTATGCAGATTGTAGAAGCCGTTCACTCTGTACTTGAAAAAACTCCGCCAGAACTTGCAGCGGACGTAGCAGACAGAGGTATTGTGCTTACCGGTGGTGGTGCGTTGCTTCGCGGATTGGACCAATTAATCGAAGAACGTACCGGTATTAATACTATGACAGCAGAGCAGCCAATGACTTGTGTTGCTGTAGGAACCGGAAAATATGTTGAATTTTTAGCAGGAAAGCGTGACGAATAATGGTAAAAGGTTTATATACAGCCCATACCGGGATGATAAATGAAATGAAGCGTTTGGATATCCTTACAAATAACCTTGCAAACGCAGACACAACCGCCTACAAAAAAGAAGGTACAACATCCCGAACTTTTGCAGATGAACTTGCAATTAAAATCAAAGATACATCAAGTTATGGTCTCTCCAAAGACCTTGGAGAGATGTCCCTTGTTACACACTTGGGACAGGTGTATACAGACTACAGTTCCGGAAGTTTTAAAGTAACGGATGTTGAAACAGATTTGGCATTAGATGGAATGGGTTTTTTTGCAGTTGCATTTACCGATAAACAGGGAAATGTTTCTGTAAAATATACCAGAGATGGTAATTTTATCGTAAATACACAAGGATATCTTGTAACAAAAGATGGTAATCATGTGTTAAATGCAACAGGAGCTTTAAATCAGGACCCAAGTGAAGCGAATTTCATTCAGATTGACCCAATCGTGGAGACTGTTGTGGACGAAGCAGGATATATTTATCAGGGAGACCAGATTGTAGGTACAATTGGCGTTGCAGATATTGATAACTATGACTACATAGAAAAATACGGTGAAAATTTATATAACTTTTTAGATGGAGGAACGATTATGGCCTCTGATGCTAAAGTGCGTCAGGGGATTTTGGAAACCTCAAATGTAAATGTCGTAAATGAAATGGTAAATATGATTACGATTCAGCGTGCATATGAAGCGGGACAAAAAGTAATTACATCTATCGATAGTACACTTGGACTTGCTGTAAATCTTGGCAAAGTGAAATAATACGAGGAGGTAAGTGCGTTATGATGAGAGCACTTTATACTGCTGCAACCGGTATGATTGCAGAGCAGACAAATGTAGATACAATTGCAAACAATCTGGCAAATGTAAATACAAATGGTTACAAAACGCAGAGAACAGAGTTTAAATCTCTTTTATATCAAACATTACAAACAAAAACAACAACTGCCGATGGAGAGCAAAAACCGGTTGGAGCACAAGTTGGTCTGGGTACGAGAGTTGCAGCTATTACATCTATTTATACACAAGGCTCTATGTTAGCAAGTGAGAGTGCAACAGACTTTGCATTGCAGGGAGATGGATTTTTTGCAATTCGCGGAGCAGATGGTCAAGTTTGTTATACCAGAAATGGTAACTTTGTGTGGGGAACTACAGCAGACGATAGAGTGGCATTATTGGACACTATGGGTGGATTTGTACTTGATACAGAAAATAATCCGATTTATATTCCGGATGGTGTAAGTTCTGACAGTATGATGTTTGACCAATCCGGTAAAATTGGGTATGAAACACCGGAAGGCGATTATGTAGATATGGAGCAAACATTTGGTATTTACCATTTCAATAATCCGGCAGGACTTGAGAAATTAGCATTTAGCCGTTTTCTTCCATCAGAAGCATCAGGAGAACCTATTTTAGAAGGAACAGATATTACAAGTGAGACGACTGTTCATCAGTATTTCTTGGAAGGTTCCAACGTTCAGGTTGCAGATGAGATGGTAAATATGATTATTGCACAGCGTGCATACCAGATGAATTCAAAAGCTATTACAACTGCGGATTCCATGTTGGAAGTTGCAAATAATCTGAAGCGTTAGTTCTTAATATTAGGAAGTTTATTAAGTTTTCGTATGTAGGCAACTGACATAGATTAGGAAAGGAAAAACTGTTAAAAAGGAAAAGAGCATAATTTTAGCAGCAGGAAAAGAATATGAGCATGGCAATTGGTGATATTACATCCATGTTAAATCAGGGTACTGCAACAAACAGTACACAGAAAACAGATTCTTTAAAAAATTCGGTAAGCGGATTGTCTTCTGGTTCTACAGAAGAAGAATTAAAAGAAGTTTTAAGAGATTTTGAATCTTATTTTTTAGAAGAAATTATCAAAGAAGTGAAAGAAACATTTTCTCATGAAGACGAAGAAGAGTCTTCTACTATGTCACAGTATTCTGATATGTTTATGGATACTGCAATAGAAGAAATTGCAGATATTATGTTAGATGAAATTGGTGATAGTATGACACAGCAGTTATATGAGCAGATGAAACGGAATTATAATATTCCGACTGTTGAAGAAGCATAAAGCTGGTAATAAGGGGTATTGCAAAATAGAAAAATATATGCTATTTGCAACGCCCCTTTCGAATTCATAGAAAAAAGGAAAGAGATAGAATTTGGAAAAAATTACAGGTTATATAGAGCATATCATATATAGAAATGCTGAAAATGGCTATACGGTTTTTGTTTTAATATGCGAGGAAGAAGAATTGACTTGCGTAGGATATTTTTCGGATATTGCAGAGGGGGAAAATATCGAAGCTACAGGAGAATTTACGGAACACCCTGCTTACGGCAGACAGTTTAAGGTATCGTCCTTTGAAGAAAAAGCACCGCAGGATGAAATCGCAATTGAACGCTATTTAGGCTCCGGTGCAATAAAGGGCATTGGTGTGGCTCTTGCGGCTCGTATTGTACGCCGTTTTAAAAAAGATACCTTTCGCATTATTGAGGAAGAACCGGAACGTCTTGCAGAAATAAAAGGGATTAGTGAACGAAAAGCAATGGAGATTGCAGAGCAAGTGAATTCCAAAAGAGATTTGCGTCAGGCGATGATTTTTTTACAGCAATATGGCATTAACACAAATCTGGCTGTTAAAATATATAAGACATATGGTGCAAAAATTTATAGTGTCTTAAATGAAAATCCCTATCAAATGGCAGAAGATATTGATGGTGTTGGGTTTAAAACAGCAGATGAAATTGCATCTCGTGTAGGAATTCGCACAGATTCGGATTTTCGTATCAGAAGTGGTATTTTATATGCACTTATGCAGGCAAGTGGAGAAGGTCATACGTATCTTCCAAAGGAAGAACTTACGCTTCGCACATCCCGCCTTTTGGAAATTGACAGCGAACATATTGAAAAGCATTATATGAATCTGGCAATGGATAAGAAGATAGTCATATGTCAGTTGAAGCATGGAAACAGTAAAGAGGATGGTGAGGAAAAACGAGCATTGGAGGTTGCAACGAGTTCGCTTCATGAACAGATACAGATTTATTCTTCTGCATTTTTTTATATGGAAGCCAATACTGCAACGATGTTAAAACAACTTGATATTAGTTATCAAGTGCCGGAAAAAGAAATTAAGGCTCGTATAAAACAAATTGAAAAACAGACCAAAATTACATTAGATGAACAACAGATTTGTGCCGTAAAAGAGGCGGTGCGTAATGGTCTTTTAGTTATTACGGGCGGACCAGGTACAGGAAAGACAACTACCATTAATACAATTATTCGTTATTTTGAAATGGAAGGTATGGATATCTTTCTGGCAGCACCGACGGGACGTGCAGCGAAACGAATGAGTGAAACGACAGGTTTCGAAGCTCGTACGATTCACCGTATGTTGGAAGTAAATGGTGGTGTAGAAGGTACAGGTGGTTTTGAGCGAAATGAAAAAAATCCGTTGGAAACAGATGTGATTATTATTGATGAGATGTCTATGGTGGATATTTCTTTAATGTATGCATTATTAAAAGCAGTATTAGCAGGAACACGTCTGATTTTGGTAGGGGATGTAAATCAGTTGCCAAGTGTGGGTGCAGGTGCAGTACTAAAGGACATTATTGATTCCAATCAGTTTCATACGGTAAAGCTAAATAAGATTTTCCGTCAGGCAAGCACAAGCGATATTATTGTAAATGCCCATAAGATTAATAATGGGGAAAATGTAACATTAGATAATAAGAGTATGGACTTTTTCTTTTTAAAAAGATATGATGTCGATAAAATTATTCAAGTAACGTTACAGCTTATCAAGCAAAAATTACCCAAATATGTAGATGCGACAGAATATGATATTCAAGTGCTTACACCAACACGAAAAGGATTGCTTGGTGTAGAACGTCTGAATGCTATTTTACAGATGTATTTAAACCCACCATCATCCGGAAAGAGAGAAAAAGAACACAATGGTCGTTTGTTTCGAGAAGGCGACAAAGTGATGCAGATAAAAAATAATTATCAGCTTGAATGGGAAATCCGAAGCAAATATGGTTTATCTATCGAAAAAGGAATGGGCATCTTTAATGGAGATACAGGTATTATAGAAGAAATTAATACATTTGCAGAAACGATGACAGTTTCATTTGATGAAGGGCGAATGGTAGAGTATCCGTTTAAGTTGTTGGAGGAATTAGAGCATGCCTATGCGATTACTATCCATAAGTCACAGGGTTCAGAATATCCGGCAGTCGTAATGCCGTTATTTTCCGGTCCACGAATGTTAATGAGCCGAAATCTTTTATATACCGCAGTTACACGAGCAAAAAAATGTGTGACAATTGTAGGAGATGACGCTACATTTTTTTCAATGATAAGAAATAACTCACAGTTAAAGAGATACAGCGGACTGAAAGACCGTTTGCTAGAGAAAGATATATAGTAAATTTTTTCGTATAATGCAATACAAAAATCTTTTTGCATATATGCCATTTATCATGAAGAAGTTTTATGCAATTATATATTTTTTTAATTTATAGCTTTGAATAACAATGAGTGTATGTGCATGATGCATTTTAGGAGGAAGAATATGGAAATTAGATTATTACAAAAAGAGGAAAGAACATTAGCAGCAGGCTTATCTCATTTTGTATTTGATAATTATTTAAGAAACAGAATGGCATTTGCACAGACGATTTCTTTTGTAGAAAATTATCTTTCTTTGGAAAATTTAGATGCACTATGTGAAAGCGGTAAACTTCTTTTGTGGGGAGCATTTGAAGGTGGAGCATTTATGGGAGTTTCGGGTATGCATACGGATGGATTGATTACGATGTTGTATGTGCATCCGGATTTTCAAAGAAAAAGATACGGAAGTGAATTGCTCTTTGCCATGAAACAATACGCAAAAGAAGTTTTACACTTAAAACACGTTACCATAAATGCAAATCCTGCATGGACGTATACGTATTTTGTGAAACAAGGATTTTTTACACAACAGGAACAGCCTTATACAAACGTTTCGTTTATTCCAATGTACGCAGAAACTGCGGATGCACAAATTTTTTATAAGAAATATGTATCGGGGAAAGCACATGCACTTATGATAATAGGATGTATTGTTAGTGTAACTCTTTTGGGAGCAGGTTTTTTAATGGGATATATGTTCTAAGAATGAAAAAGAGAATTAAGTTATCTTTACAGATAAGTTAATTCTCTTTTTTTGCTTTTATTATCGACTCATTTCCAAAAGTTTCTGACGCATTTCATTTTCAATCTGCTGTAATTGGATTTCCGCATTTTTGCGTTTTTCTCTGCCATCTTGCTGAATTCTCATGACTTCATCTAAAGTGCTGATAAGAGTCTGATTTGTTTGCTGAAGTGTTTCGATATCCACAATACCACGTTCTGATTCTTTTGCTGTTTCAACAGTAGCGATTTTTAACTGTTCTGCATTTTTTCGAAGCAGTGCATTTGTCATGTCCGAAACTTCACGCTGAGCAGCAGCAGCTTCTGTTGCATGATTTAAACCAATCGCAATTACCATCTGGCTTTTCCATAATGGAATGGTATTTACTAAAGTAGATTGGATTTTGTCGGACATTACTGTATCATTATTTTGAATCAAACGAATCTGTGGTGCCATTTGAAGGGACACGGTACGGGATAATTCCAAATCATAAATTTTCTTTTCAAAACGATTGCACATTTCAGTAAAATCTTTGGCTTTTTGGGTATCTTCAGGAAGACCGCTTTGTTCTGCTTTTGCAAGAAGGGCAGGAAGTTCTTGCGTTCTTGCCTGCTCTAATTTTTGTTTGCCCGCAAGGATGTACATGGAAAGCTCTTTAAAGTAGTTTAAATTTAATTCATACATTTTATCAAGCATTGCAACATCTTTTAATAAGGTAATTTGATGAGCTTCCATTGCTTCACAAATTTTATTGATATTTTCTTCAGCTTTATCATATTTCATTTTCATGTTTGCCAGTTTATTACTGCTTTTTTTGAAGAGTCCAAAAAATCCCTTTTCTTCTTCATCTTCATCAAAATTTTTTAATTCTGCAACAACATCTGTAAGCATCTGACCAATTTCGCCCATATC
Organism: uncultured Lachnobacterium sp.; assembly: GCA_937889225.1. GTDB lineage: Bacteria > Bacillota > Clostridia > Lachnospirales > Lachnospiraceae > Roseburia. The sequence continues at coordinate 48,354 of CALAST010000098.1, forward strand.
TTTGGTGCGGACATTGTTTAATGCGGTTTCGGAAAAGTCTGCAATTTTTTTCTGGCTTCCTGCTCCATATTGCAGTACGAGTTGTGTGTTGGTAAGGTCAATTTGAGCCGCAAAATCATTGACCATTTTTTGTTCTTCCGGTGTTAATACAACTTCAATTTTTTCTTCTTTTGGTGCAGTTTCAGCAGTAGGGGCTGGTGCAACTTCTTCCTTTTTTTGTGGAAACGGTTCAAATGTAAGGGTAGGTGCTTCCTGTAATAATTCGTCTAATTCTTTACTCATGTTTTATCCTCCGAAAATTCATTTTTAGTCAGTCCTTCTTTTTTTAGCATTGTTTGAAGAACTTGGGCATCTGTGGTAACATCAAATACTGTGGATTGAAACAGTTTATTTAATAACTCCGTAAATGCCTCGTTAATCGTATCAACGGTTTTTTCAATTTCCGTTTTTGCTTTTATAATATCATCGCCCGGAACGCTGACATCATCGAAATCTTTGTACGCTTCTAACAATTTTATGGTAGTAGGAAGGTAATAATTCATCAGCTTTTTCATTTTTGGCATCTGGGAAGGGTCTTCTTCCAATTGTTCAAAAATTTCTTTTAATAGGTTCTCCATGCGGTAAAGTTTGCGGGAAATGGTTTCACCCGGCAATAATTCATTCATATCATGCAATTTTTGAATGTATTCCTGCCCATCTTGTATCATAAGCTGTAATTCCCGATTTTGAGAGGTGTTCTTTTTTTGAGCTGCGGCTTTTCGAGCAGCTTTTTCCGCTTCTTCTTTGGCAAGAACTTTTTGTTGCTGTTCTAGTTTTAAATATTCCCGATAAGTTGCATCATCGAGCATCAGGCAAGTGCCTTTTTGATCTAAATGTCCTTGTGGGAAAAAACCAAGTTTCAGCATCTTTTTTACATCTTTTAAAACATAATCCATGCTTTTATTTGTTTGTGCGGCTAAATCGCGAATGTTTACATACATTTTTCCGGCACATAAAGAAAGATAGCGTTTCATACGTGATAATCGACCTCTTTCTGAGATTCCTTTTGCAGTTACCAAACCACAAAGTAAAAGCAGAATCAGTTGTATCACAAATGCGGATGGTGACCAGATGAAGTCTATCGCTAAAAATACAAGGCTGATAAGCAATGTGATAGAGAGTATTCCCATTCCAATCGAACCAAATACAATATGCAGGATGCTTGAGACTTGTCCAACTTTTCGAGTATCCGGCAGGTTTTTCTTTGGGGTTGGAGCAGGAAAGGGCGATGCATTTTTTTGGTTTGGCGTATTGTTTTGAAATTGGTCTGCCATCTTTTTTACTTGTCTGCCGGTACTTGCAATTACGTCCGTCACAGTATCAGTAACAAGGTTATTCAGTTCTTCATAATTTCCATTATTAATTGCATTATGAACAGCATTTTTAAATTGTTCACCTAAATTGTTATTACCTTGATAATTACTCATGAATAAAGTCCTTTCTATAAGTTAATAAAATATTAGAAGTCAAGCGGATATTCGCAATCCGCTATCGCTACTTGCTCATAACCGAATAACCGCTTTGCGGTTTGTCAGATGGAGCTTGAAATCTCCACCTGACACAAGAAACTCCCCCTACCCACCACTTAGTGCTCTACGCACTTGAAGTGGGGGATTTTCTTGATTCGGTTAAAAAGTATAGAGCAGTTTTTGTGTTATAGCAAAATACGATTTGACTTTAATATATAGAAAATGAATTTCTTACGAATTCGGAAATCTTTATGTGTCCATTATCCCACATAAAAATTTTTCATGCAACTATTTTGTTGATGTGAGATGCGGATGATGGTACATGTTAAGGTTTTGTTAAGATTTATAGGTGAAGGAGTTGTATTTTTATTTATGGAAAAGTTTTCATGGAAAGACACTACCAAATAAAAATTTATCTGTTATAATACTAATGTTGTGTTTTTGTTAATGATTTAATCGAATCAAGAAAGTGTTTATTTGGTTTTGAACAAGTAGCAAAGCGGATTGCGAATATTCGTGTGTTGCTATGCTTAGATGCATTTAGCAAAAATAATGATGAATAAGAAAAATCAATTATGCATTATAATTAATGTTAAGAAAGAAGTATTAGTATGAGAAAAACAGAATTTAAACAGGGAATCCGAGATGGTCTTCCAATATGCTTGGGCTATATTTCTGTGTCTATGGCATTCGGACTTACAGCGGTAAAGTCAGGAATACCAATCTGGGCAACGGTGCTTATGTCTTTGACGAATTTGACAAGTGCCGGACAGTTTGCAGGTGCGAATCTTTTAGTCGCACAAGGCAGTTACATAGAACTTGCCATTACAACGTTTATTATTAATATTCGTTACTTTTTAATGTCACTTTCCGTATCGCAGAAAGTGGACAAGGAGTTTGGCATGAAAGAGCGATTGATGGCGTCATTTGGAATTACTGATGAAGTTTTTGCAGTTTCTATGCAAAGACGAACAGAATTATCGTTTCCATATATGATAGGGTTGATTGCGACACCGATTTTAGGATGGAGTTTTGGGACTTTAATCGGTGCAGTTGCTACTTCGCTTTTACCGGAAAGTTTATCCGATGCAATGGGAATCGCATTATATGGTATGTTTATTGCCATTATTGTACCGCCTGCAAGGGAACAAAAAAATGTATTATTTGCAGTTATACTTGCGATTGCGGCAAGCTATGCATTTACCTATTTACCGATGTTATCTAAATTGTCGGGCGGCTGGTCTGTTATTTTGATAACCGTAGGTGTGAGTGCTTTAGCCGCATGGTTATTTCCTGTGGAAGATGAAACTTAAGAATGAAGATAATAGTGTATTTTTGTGAATATAAAATTTAGTATTATATTTGAGCAAATTCTGAAAATCAACGTATTTGGGTCTATCAGTCTTATGTATAAAAATTAAACTTTGTATAATATTTGATATTTGCTCATAATAGAATAGCTACTAATGAAAACTTAGATATCTAAGAATTATGATAAAAGAAAGTGAGAAATATGGAAACAGGATATATAATAGTAGGAATTGCAATTATGGCACTTATAACATATGTCATACGTGTATCTCCGATGATTATTTTTCGGAAAAAAATTGAAAATGTAAGGGTAAAATCATTTTTATATTATATCCCTTATACAGTATTGGCGGCAATGACATTCCCAGCAATTTTTTCAAGCACTGCATCTTCGAAAGGTGCAATTGCAGGTTGTTTAGCGGCAGTAATTTTAGCATATCGGAAAAAAGGGTTGTTGCTTGTAGCTGTAGGCGCAGCAGTTACGGTTTATGTAGTATCTATATTATTTCCTTTATAAGATAAAAGGATTTTGCGAAAAATAAGAAGATTGGTTTCAGATGTGAAAATAAAAATAGAAAAGGAATAAAAAAATGGAAAAAAATGCACAGGATAATTTAATTTTAGTAGATATTTATGACAATGAAATTGGATATGCACCAAAATTGGAAGCACATGTGAAAGAACAGCTTCACAGAGCATTTTCCGTATTTTTTGTACACGATGGGAAAATGTTAATCCAAAGAAGAAATTTGGAAAAATATCATTCAGGAGGACTTTGGGCAAATGCTTGTTGTTCGCATCCAAGATGGGGAGAAACCTTAGAAGATGCCATACAAAAACGTATGGAAGAAGAACTTGGGATTTTAAAGGGAAGCTGTCATCCAAAAGAATTATTTGCTTTTACATACTATAGTCGTTATGAGAAATTAAGCGAATATGAATTTGACCATGTGTTTTTGACAGATTATCATGGTGAAATTCAAGCAGACCCGGATGAAATCATGGAAACACGTTGGGTAGAATTGGAAGAATTGCAAAAAGAAATGCAAGAAACTCCGGCAAAATTTTCTACTTGGTTTTTGATTGCAGCACCAAGGGTGATGGAGTATGTGTTGGAAAATACACTAGGATAAATATGAAATATGAAAAATTCCTAAAACGAATGTTTTAACCGAATCAAGAAAATCCCCCACTTCAAGTGCGTAGAGCACTAAGTGGTGGGTAGGGGGAGTTTCTTGTGTCAGGTGGAGATTTCAAGCTCCATCTGACAAACCGCAAAGCGGTTATTCGGTTATGAGCAAGTAGCGAATGCGGATTGCGAATATCCGCTTGACATTTTAGGAATTTTTTATTTAGGAATATCCAACTGTAGATATATCATAAAATAAAAGGATAGCAACTAGGTGGAGATGCAAGTTGCACAAACGATATAGATATCATACAGATAGAGTTTCTAAAAATACATTTCGCTTAAAAATTGCTAAATTCGAAACAAGGGATATTATACAAATTGTATTATTATTTGCCATTCTAATGCTATGGTTATTCATACGAAATGGAAAGAACAACACAGATACTACTGAAATTTCGAAACACCATACAATGAAGCAACTCTTAGAAATTGCTATTCAGCCTCTTGGAAATACCATGTATATATGGGGCGGTGGATGGGACGTTGGTGATGAAAAATCAGGAGCAGGCTCTACACGAATAGGAGTAAGTCCCGCATGGTCAGAATTTGCCCAAAAACAAGATGCAACGTACAATTATGAAGATTATCGCTATAAGAGAGAACTTGGATTGGACTGTTCTGGTTATATTGGATGGGTAGTCTACAATTTATTCGAAACAGAAGCCGGAAAAGAGGGATATGTCACGTTTTCAACAGAAATGGCAGAAAACTTTGCAAATCGTGGTTGGGGTAAACTATATAAAAATCCAAAGGAATTTTTGACAGGAGATATTGTGAGTATGGATGGGCATGTGTGGATTTGTCTTGGAACTTGTGCAGATGGAAGCGTACTTTTGATTCATTCCAGTCCACCTGGGGTTTCGATATGTGGGACTGGAATCCCTGAGATTGAAACTAAAGACTCAGAAGAAAACAGTTATGATGAAAAAATGAGTGTTGCCGCACAATTAGCAGAGGAATTTATGGAGACATATTATGAAAAATGGCAAAATACATATCCTAATAGAATGGTATCAGAAACATATCTGAAAAATGTTACCGTAATGCGATGGAATAAACAAACACTTACAGATGCAGATGTATATCAGGCTATGTCAGGAGAGGAAGTCTTGCAGATTTTAGGAGAATAAAAGATAGATTTTCTTGACCAGATAAGGTACCTAGTGATAGTATAAGATGGTTGAAGGTGACAGTTGCACCTATCAGCCATCTTTTATTTAACCGAAATTGCAAGAACAGATAGTTATCAAGAATAGATAGTTGTAAGGAAGCAATGTGTCGGTTAGAAATAGCGAAGCGGATTGCAAGTATTGACTTAACATATCCGCCTCATTGCATTTGCAAGTCATAAAGGAACGCAAATGAGAGAAACAAGCTTCATCAAATGCATAGAGCATAGTTGCGTTATTTTGTGGCAGCAAAAAATGAAAAGACCATGTAAAGTGGCTTTTACAAAGAAAAGGAGGAAATTGCAATGCAAGAGAAAAAACATTTATCCGAGCTGGTTCTTACCGGCTTATTTGCCGCGATTATCATTATCATGGCATTTACACCATTAGGTTATATTCCGTTAGGTGTTATCAACGCAACTATTATTCAAATCCCGGTTATTATCGGTGCATTATTTTGTGGTTGGAAAAAGGGGGCATTCTTAGGATTCCTATTTGGCTTTACCAGTTTTTTGAAAAATACCATAACACCGGCAACGTTATCCGCATTTGTATTTTCACCGGTGCTTGCAGCAAGCCAAATTGGACCAAAGGGAATTTTATATAGTACCTTTATCTGTTTTGTGCCAAGAATTTTAGTAGGGATTGTTCCATACTTTGTTTATGTAGGACTTCGTAAAGTCATAAAAACAAAAGTCGTAAATTTCGCAGTAGCAGGCGTTTTAGGTACATTTACAAATACCGCATTGGTTATGGGTTCCATTTATGTGCTTTATAAAGATGCATATGCAGCGGCATTAAGCATAGAGCCTGATTTGGTAGCAGGTGTGATTGGCGGAGTTGTTAGCTTTAATGGTGTAATCGAAGCTGTTTTATCCGGCTTTATTGTATCAGCGGTAGGCGTGGTATTACATAAGATTAAACCAATAAAATAGTTTTTAGGATACAAAAGTATTTGAAGAAAAAGTAGCGAACACGGATTTTGATAATCTACATTACTTTTACTGTTGTTCGTATGAAACATAATATTACGAAGTAGGAAAAACAGATTCAGAGAGTTTGCTGCGTTATTTTTTTGGTTTTATAAACATCAAATTTGCAGTAATTTAAGGATGAGATATAGAAAAGTAAAATCAGGAGGGGAAATATGTTAAAAGGAAAAACAGTAGTACTTGGTGTAACCGGCAGTATCGCAGCTTATAAAATTGCAAATCTTGCAAGCAGCTTGGTAAAACTTCATGCCGATGTGCATGTCATTATGACAAGAAATGCAACGAATTTTATCAACCCGATTACCTTTGAAACATTGACAAGCAATAAATGTTTGGTAGACACATTTGACCGCAATTTTCAGTTCAATGTGGAACATATTTCACTAGCAAAAAGAGCAGATATTTTTCTGGTAGCTCCAGCATCCGCAAACGTAATTGGAAAAATTGCAAATGGAATTGCAGATGATATGCTGACAACTACGATTATGGCATGTAAAGCACCTAAGCTCATTTCCCCTGCTATGAATACAAATATGTACGAAAATCCTATCGTACAAGATAATCTGAAAAAGTTAGAGCATTATGGATATGAAATTATTAATCCGGCATGTGGCTATCTTGCCTGTGGCGATACAGGAGCAGGCAAGATGCCGGAGCCGGAAGTGTTGCTTTCTTATATTCTTCGTACGATTGCGTTGGAAAAAGACTTAAAAGGTGTAAACGTGTTGGTAACAGCAGGACCGACACAGGAAAAATTAGACCCGGTTCGTTTTATTACGAATCATTCTACAGGAAAAATGGGATATGCGATTGCCCAAAATTGCATGTGGAGGGGAGCAAATGTAACCCTTGTAACAGGACCGGTAAATATTGCACCACCACCATTTGTAAAAGTAATTCCAATTACTTCAGCAGCAGAGATGGCAGAAGCTGTAAAAACAAATTTCAAAGACAAACAAATCATTATCAAAACTGCTGCGGTAGCGGATTACCGACCGGCACATGTAGCAGATGAAAAAATTAAGAAAAAAGAAGGCGACAATTTCTTAGAATTGGAACGTACAGAAGATATTTTAGCATATTTGGGCAGTCACAAAGAAGAAGGGCAGTTTATTTGCGGCTTTTCCATGGAAACTGAAAATATGTTAGAAAATTCCCGTGCAAAATTAGAACGTAAAAATGTAGACATGATTGTAGCAAATAATTTGAAAGTTGCCGGAGCCGGTTTTGGAACGGATACAAATATTGTGACGATGATAACAAAAGATGATTGCGTAGAATTGGAAATTATGTCAAAACAAGATGTTGCAAGTGCGATTGTAGACACAATTTTGACAAAAATGATAATGCCAATTTAACCGAATCAAGAAAATCCCCCACTTCAAGTGCGTAGAGCACTAAGTGGT
>CALAST010000099.1 GCA_937889225.1 uncultured Lachnobacterium sp.
ACCGCAAAGCGGTTATTCGGTTATGAGCAAGTAGCGATAGCGGATTGCGAATATCTGCTTGACTTGTGAAATTTTCAGGATTTGCTCAAATATAGTTATAAATATTTTGCAATTTCTTAGAATTTATAATTGTAAAAAATTATGGGTTTGCTATAATAAAAAATATGGGAAAAATAGTTTGTTACTACCCACATGTGAAAAGTAACAATGTCTTCAAATAAAGAAGATAAGGGAGTGCAGCAATGGCAAACACAAATGATTTGTTGAATCGTATGAATCGTAAATACAGCTCCATGAGTAAGGGGCATAAGCGTTTGGCAACTTATATCACAGATAATTATGATAAAGCGGTCTTTTTGACTGCATCAAAAATGGGAAAAATTGTAGGAGTAAGTGAATCTACAGTAGTGCGTTTTGCCATGAGTTTGGGGTATAAGGGTTATCCGGAATTTCAAAAGGCATTGGAAGAACTTGTTCGTAATAAATTAAATTCCGTACAGCGTATGGAAGTGACATATGGTCGTATCAGTCAGTCGAAAGTCTTAGAAACCGTATTGCAATCCGATGCAGACAAATTAAAAAGTACATTGGAGAAAATTGACCATCATGCATTCGAAGTGGCTGTAGATACGATTTTGGAAGCAAAAACCATCTATATTATAGGCATTCGCAGTTGTGCACCTCTTGCAAGTTTTCTTGCATTTTATTTAAATTTGATGTTTGATAATGTGCGTTTGCTTCAAACAAACAGTTCGAGCGAATTGTTTGAACAGATGCTTCGTATTGGTGAAGAAGATGTTATCATTGGCATCAGTTTTCCGCGTTATTCCATGCGTACCTTAAAAGTACTTGAATTTGCTAATAATAGAAACGCAAAAGTGATTACCTTGACAGATAGTGTACATTCCCCGATGAATTTGTATTCTTCCTGTAATTTGATTGCCGATAGCGACATGGCTTCCATTGTAGATTCTCTGGTAGCACCGCTTAGTGTGATTAATGCATTAGTTGTGGCTTTGTGCATGAAAAAACAAGATGAAGTAGCACAAACGCTTACGATGTTGGAAGATATTTGGGATGAATATCAGGTATATGAAAAAGACGAAATTGATTATATAGATGATTCGATTAAAATCCATTATGCAAGGTTAGAGGAAACAGAAAATGAGTAAAGTAATTGTAGTTGGCGGGGGACCTGCCGGCATATTTGCTGCGTATTTTGCAGCAAAAAAAGGACATAAAGTCACGCTTTTGGAAAAAAACGAAAAACTTGGGAAAAAACTTTATATTACAGGGAAAGGACGCTGTAATATCACAAATGCAAGTGATATGGAAGTGCTTTTTCAGAATGTATGCAGCAATCGCAAGTTTTTATATAGTGCATTCTATTCTTATACCAATGAACAGGTTATCGATTTTTTTGAAGAAAATGGGTTGAAAACAAAGGTAGAGCGAGGAAATCGTGTATTTCCATTGTCAGACCATTCTTCGGATGTTATTCATACATTAGCGAAAGCATTAAGAAATGCAGGTGTAGATGTACGGCTGCATATGCGTGTGAAAAATCTGTTGATTGAAATGGAAGAAAACGAAGATATAAAACACATATGCGGAGTTCTTCTGGAAGATTGCACGAAATTATATGCAGATGCCGTTATTTTAGCAACAGGCGGCTTTTCCTATCAAAGTACGGGCTCTACAGGGGAGGGATATCGTTTTGCAGAAGAAAGCGGACACAGGATGACAACGATTACGCCATCGTTAGTGCCTTTAGAGACAAAAGAAGATTGGGTAACGAAATTGCAGGGACTTTCTCTTAAAAATGTAGCTATTCGCATTACAAAAGGCAAAAAAAAGCTATATGAAGACTTTGGGGAAATGTTGTTTACACATTTTGGCGTCAGCGGTCCAATGATTTTATCAGCAAGTGCGGCAATAAAACCGGAATATTTAAAAGAAGAACTTTCCCTTACCATTGATTTAAAGCCGGCACTTGATAAAGAACAGTTAGATAAGCGTATTTTGCGTGAATTTGATGAAGCAATTAATAAACAGTTTAAAAATGTCGTGCCAAAATTACTTCCTGCAAAAATGGTACCAATCGTGATTGATTTAAGCGAAATTGATGGAGAGAAAAAGGTAAATGAGATTACAAAAGAAGAAAGAACGGATTTTGTGAACCTTTTAAAAGCATTGCCAATTACAATTACAGGCACAAGAGGCTGGAATGAAGCAATTATCACAAAAGGTGGAGTATCCGTAAAAGATGTAAATCCATCCACAATGGAGTCAAAAGTGATAAAACACTTATATTTTGCAGGCGAAATGTTAGATTTGGATGCTATGACAGGTGGATATAACTTGCAAATAGCTTGGTCGACGGGATATTTGGCAGGAAATAGTGTACAATAAAAGGAGAAAGAGTATGAGTTTTAATATTGCAATTGATGGACCGGCAGGAGCCGGAAAAAGCACTATCGCAAAGCAGTTAGCGAAGGAATTAGGCTATGTTTATGTAGATACAGGAGCGATGTATCGAGCTATGGCATATTATTTTTTGACAAATGATATTCAGTCAGACGATATTGAAGCAATATCGAAAGCATGTGAAGCTGTAGATGTAAGTATTAGTTATGAAGATGGTGTACAGGTCGTTTGGTTAAATGGAGAAAATGTTTCCGGAAAAATCAGAACGGAAGAAGTTGGAAAGATGGCTTCTGCAACAAGCGTATATCCGGTAGTTCGTAAAAAATTGGTACAATTGCAGCAAAAATTGGCAGCAAAAACAGACGTGATTATGGATGGTCGTGATATTGGAACCGTTGTATTGCCAAACGCAGATGTAAAAATTTACATGACAGCCGATTCCGCTGTTCGTGCAAAGAGAAGATTTGACGAATTAACTGCTAAAGGTGTGGAATGCGATTTGGATGAAATTGAAAAAGACATTATTGAACGTGATTATCGTGATATGAATAGAGAAACTTCACCACTAAAAAAAGCAGATGATGCAGTAGAGTTGGATACATCTGCGTTAGATATTGATGGCGTAGTAAATGCTATGAAAGAAATTATTCAGAAAGCGTAAGTTGGAGAAAAATATCATGATGATTATTTTGGGAATCATAGGAATAGTTTTAATTAGTCTTGGTTATTTACTATGGAAAAAAGAAAGAATATCTCTGTTGCACAGTTATCATTATGATAAAGTTTCAGAAGAAAACAAAAAAACATTCTGTACTATTTCAGGTATAGGAATAATCATAATTGGTATTGGTTTTTTGTTAACTGGTTTTGCTATGGATATTATAGAGTCTGCATGGAGTATGCTTCCCTTTACAGTAGGTTTTGTGATTGGGCTTGCAATGTTAATTTATGCAGGGCTTAGATATAACCATTAAAAATCAGTTTTAGAAGTCAATAAATTCCAATTTTTCAAGGAAAGGAAAGTAAGTAACTATGAATGTAACTTTGGCAAAAAGTGCCGGTTTTTGTTTTGGGGTAAAAAGAGCCGTAAACATGGTATATGAAGAAATTGAGCATAATTGTAAAGTAACTTGTGATGAGGAAAAAACAATATCAAAGGAATCTAAACATTCGTCCTGTAATAAAACACAGACCGCACATATAAAAAAATCTCCAATCTATACCTATGGGCCGATTATTCACAATGACGAAGTGGTAAAAGACTTTGAAAGCAAAGGCGTAACTGTTGTTCGTAATTTAGAAGAACTGGAAAATCTTCCAAAAGGGAAGATTATAATTCGTTCCCATGGCATCAGCAGAGCAGAGCAGGAAAAAATGGAACAGTATGGCTTTGAAGTGATTGACGCTACCTGTCCATTTGTGAAAAAAATCCACCGTCTTGCAGATGAACACAGTAAATTAGGGGAACACATTGTAATTATCGGAAACGCAAAGCACCCGGAAGTGATGGGAATCCGTGGATGGGTCAATGGAAATAAGGCAGATATTTTAGAAACGCATCAAGAAGCGGAAGAATTTTCAGTTTCTTTGGAAGAAAAAATCTGTATTGTGTCACAAACGACATTTAATTACAAGAAATTTCAAGAATTAGTTGAAATTATTAGAAAAAAAGGTTATGATATAATTGTTTTAAATACAATCTGTAATGCAACTGAAGAACGTCAAACAGAAGCACGCCATGTTGCTCAAAATGTGGATGCGATGATTGTCATTGGGGATAAAAACAGTTCCAATACACAGAAGTTATTTGAAATATGTAAAAACGAATGTGCAAATACTTACTACATACAAACGAGTAAAGACATGGATTATAGTGTTCTAGAGTCCATCAATAACGTAGGTATTACCGCAGGGGCTTCGACCCCAACAAATATTATTGAGGAGGTTTCAAAGAATGTCAGAAATGAGCTTTGAACAAATGTTGGAAGAATCTTTAAAAACAATAAGAAATGGAGAAGTGGTAGAAGGTACCGTTATTGATGTGAAACCGGACGAGATCATCCTTAACATCGGATACAAATCCGACGGAATTATTACACGTAATGAATACACGAACGAACCAAATGCAGACCTTACTACAATGGTTAACGTGGGCGATACCTTAGAAGCAAAAGTCGTAAAAGTAAACGACGGAGAAGGACAGGTTGTTCTTTCTTACAAACGTCTTGCTGCTGAAAAAGGAAGTAAGAAATTAGAAGAAGCTTTCGAAAACAAAGAAGTGTTAACAGCAAAAGTTGCACAGGTATTAGCAGGTGGTGTATGTGTTGTTATTGATGAAACAAGAATCTTTATTCCTGCAAGCCTTATCTCTGATACTTATGAAAAAGATTTAAGCAAATTTAAAGATCAGGAAATCGAATTTATCATTACAGAATTCGACCCAAGAAAGAGAAGAATTATTGGTAACAGAAAAACAATTCTTGTTGAAAGAAAAGCAGAAGCACAGAAAGCATTATTTGATAAAATTGCAGTTGGCGATGTTGTAGAAGGAACTGTTAAGAATGTAACAGACTTTGGTGCATTCATTGATTTAGGCGGAGTAGACGGCTTACTTCATATTTCTGAAATGTCATGGGGCAGAGTAGAAAATCCGAAGAAAGTATTTACAGTAGGACAGGCTGTACGTGTTTACATCAAAAACATCAGCGAAACAAAGATTGCACTCAGCATGAAATTTGATGATGAAAATCCATGGAATGGTGCTGCAGAAAAATATGCAGTTGGAAATGTTGTAAAAGGTGTTGTTGCACGTATGACAGATTTTGGTGCATTCGTAGAATTAGCTCCTGGCGTAGATGCATTATTACACGTATCTCAGATTTCAAAAGAACATGTAGAAAAACCGGCAGATGCATTAACAGTAGGACAGGAAGTAGAAGCAAAAGTTGTTGATTTCAATGAAGAAGAAAAGAAAATCAGCTTAAGCATCAAAGCTTTATATGCTCCTGCAGAAGCAGCAAATGACGATGCAGATGTTGCAGATGTAAATATTGAAGAAGTAGCTGCTACAGAAGAATAAAATTGTTATCTGATAATTAATGAAACAGCAGTAAAGTGGATTGCGAATATCCGATTAATTATGGATAGGAAATATTTTCGGGACTGTCGTAAAGGAATTTACGGCAGCCCGATTTATATTAAACAGAAATCGTAAAGACAATTGTTGAAATATCCGTTTGATACATAAATTAGTAGTGGAATACTTATATATGGGGGAAAGCTATGTTAGATAAATATGAATGGTTTAAAGCCGAAATTTTAAAATTGACAAAAATTGACCTGAATTTCTACAAAGAAAAACAGATGCGTCGCAGAATTGATACATTAGCTACCAAAAATGGTGCAAAATCTTATGAAGAATATGTGGCAATGATTAAAAAGGATAGGGCTCTTTTTGAACAGTTTGTAAACTTTATTACCATTAATGTTTCCGAATTTTATCGTAATACAGACCAATGGAAACTGATGGATGAAAAGGTTATACCGATGATTCTTGCAAAAAATAAACGTCAGATTAAAATCTGGAGTGCGGCATGTTCTACCGGTGACGAACCATATTCTTTAGCTATGGCATTCTCAAAACATGTACCATTATCCAATATTAAGATTTTAGCAACAGATATTGACAAACAGGTAATTGCTCATGCCCAGGTTGGATTATATAATGCAAAGAGCATTGCAGGAGTACCGGCAGATTTGAAGCGAAAATACTTCACACAGGTAGGAACTTCCTATAAGATTGCAGATGAAATTAAAAAGTGCGTTACATTTAAGGAACATAACCTGTTAAAAGATGTATATCCAAAGGACTTTGATTTGATTCTTTGCAGAAACGTAGTTATTTATTTTACGGATGAAGCAAAGGATATGATTTATCAGAAATTCCATGATTCTTTAAAACAGAATGGTATTTTGTTTATTGGAAGCACGGAACAGATTTCCAATTATAAAGAATTAGGTTTTAATCGTTTGAGCAGTTTTTATTTTGAAAAACAGTAGTTTTTGTAATAAAGACAAGAAAATTTAAATTTCGATACAATAATTAGCACATAAAGGCACTACCAAAAGTTTTTGGTAGTGCCTTTTTTAACTTTATAGGAAATTTCGATTTTTGAGTAGCAAAAAAGGAATAAGAGTTTATCGAA
>CALAST010000100.1 GCA_937889225.1 uncultured Lachnobacterium sp.
AGTTTACAAAACCTCTGTCAAGGTCACGTAAAGACTGTTGTAACGCTATCGAATCCACTTCTTTCAGAAAAGCAAATTCTTCGCACTTTTTTAGTTCTGTCAGCATTGCAGAAGTTTGGGAATAGCCAATTTTATCTCCATTTTCATAGGATTCGTTTCGCATGGCAAGTCCTTTGTTGTAGATGAGTCTGCAACAACCAAGTGTTTGTTTTATGAAATTTTGTTGTTCCCGATTTGGGTAAATTCGACACTTGATTCCTTTTGGCATTATCCCAATTTATCCTTTTGTCTTTGTGATGTTTTTTGATTTTCGATATATTGTTTTATGACTTCTAATGGTGCACCACCTACGGTAGATACAAAATAGCTGTTTGTCCAAAGCGTAGGTATTTTTGTTTTTAAATACGGAAATTCCTTTCTTAATATCCTTGATGTGTAGCCTTTGAATGACTTTACAGCTTTATGAATCCCGAATTGCGGGTCTACTTCCATCCGTATGTGAACATGGTCTGGCATGATTTCCAGTTCCAAAATGTCTACAGAAAGATTTGTAGCATACGCAAGGAGTAGTTCTTTCAATCGGTCATCTACACCATTGGTTCATACTTTTCGTCTATACTTTGGACACCATACGACGTGATATTTACAAGAATAGACGATATTGTTGTTTGATTTATATATTGTATTCATGTTTGTATTATAGTATATTTTTATATCTAATACAACACTTATTTTGTCCATCTCAATTACTTGCGTAAATTCGATGGACGTGTCTTATATCCCCATAGCTAAAGCTAGGGGTTTTACGACACTTTCTGATAAATTGCTGCATTGTCCACATCAAAATCATAATTTTCAATTAATTCGACAAAGAGATTATTCAGAAATTCATTATCTTTCGCAATATACTTAATATTACTTTCTTCTGCATTAATTACAAACACCTGTGATGTCAAATTTATCTTCGAATTATATTTATGATATCCTTTATCTCGTAAAATTGTTTCCATTTGATAATCCAAAATCTTGCAAAAAATACGATGTAACAAAAATGGCTCTGTTCTTCCACCCTCTACAATAAATAATACTTTTCCAATTGATTTTTCTTTATTTAATCGTATATTCATATTTTGGCACTCCATGAAATACTCCACCCAAATACATTTTCTCTAAGTTCTGTGCTTCTCTTGGCTTTTCACTTGAAAATCTTTTTATAATACTTCCCTCGTCAGAAAAATCAACAGAATATATCTGGTCGGGTCGCAAAATTTTATTCGATAATAAATTGGTAGAATGGGATACAAATATAAGTTGTGCATTATTCGCTTTCTTCATAAAATATCGGATAAGCAATTCTTCTAAATCATTATGAAAACCACTGGAAAATTCATCCAGCAACAGCATTCCCCCTTGCCAAATACAATGAAAAAAAGCAGGCAATAATTGCAATAATGTTCGATTACCTAATGATTCAATTACAAATGGTATCGGTTCTTCAATTCCTTTTCGCTTAAAAAATATCATCTTCTCAACGGATTCTATCGCAATCATATTGCCTTCGGAATGATTATCGTATTCCACAATCTGTTCAAAGTTATATTCTTTGAAAAAAGTATTGATTTCATCTGCCCCTTTTTCTTCCAAGTAGGATTTTAAGGACAAATCAATCGATTTATACTGAATTGCATTTTTCGAATATAAATCCAAATATACCGAATTACTTAAAAATTCAAACCACTTTTGCAGAACTTCATGCCCTCTGAATTTCGTATTAAAATATATATCTCGTAAAAAAAGTGTATTCTTCGGCACATCTGTATGAATAACTTCCTCTGTAATATTGACAGTTGCTACACTTCCATCTCTTGTAAAGACATTCTTTCCTGCTACCAATAGATCTTCTTTTATCTTTTTATCAATTCGCTGATACTGAATATCATAAATAATCTCTGTTCCATTGCTGTCAAATACATAGTTTAATGACATAATCGGATTTTTAGAAAACATACAGATATAATTATCCATATACACATTATTTTTTCCAAATAAACTATCCAGCAAAAACTTAATTGCAAGCACAACATTCGATTTTCCTGATGCATTTGCTCCGACAAACATAAGCCCTTTTAAAATATTCTCATTTACATTTGTATTCGCCAATACCTGATAATTCGTTTTTTCTAAATCAAATACTGTCTTGTTTTTAAATGATTTAAAATTAGAAACTTCAAAACTTTTTAGCATATTGGTCACCTCCCTCGTGCTATTTACAGTATAATCTATATTTGCAATTATATGCAAGTTTATTACTTATAATTTTTAATTAAATGTAATTTTTTTACACTTATTTTGTTTTAAGATATAAAATTTATAAACTATAATAAAACTAGATTTCATTATTTATCCAGATTTTAGGTGGTAATATATTTATCAAAGTTAATCTCTGTCAAAATCTTGCATAACTCATTTGTTTATAGTATATTATATTTGTCGTTTATTATATGTGTTGGCAGACACATACTTGGAGAAGTTAGAGCAATCTGGCTTCTCTTTTCTTTTATCAAACCAGTTCTTTCTGTTCATTTTTTCTATCCCCTCAATTCAGAGCAAACTATTTATCACTCTAAAGTTTATATCATATCCTACAAACGTATTTTTTGTACGATGGGCTAATAATTTCTTAAAATATCCTATGTTTCCTTGCTTATCTTCAAAAAACATAAACAAACTCCTATACTATCCCTGCTTCTTGCCATCCACCACCATACATATCATGTTGTACAGCTTGTTGATAATAATGCGTTATCGTATTGCCGGCATTATATAACGCAGTTATCATGTATGCTTTAATATTTCCAATTTTACTCACAGTTTTATGCATACAATCCATGACATACGTTAAGTGGGAACTGTTTAATTTCAAAAACTTTGATTTCACAATCTCATAAGGGTAATTTTCTCCCGATACACGCACCGACTTTCGTTTCACACAAACTATACATCACATAGTCCAAATGAGAATGATTCAGTTTTAGGAACTTCGACTTCACAACTTCGTAAGGATAGTCCTCTCCCCCTATACGCACCGATTTACGTTTTACACAAACCACATCACAAATCATCTGGAACAGTTCCTCATGCTGTATATATTCTTTGGATAGCTCGGTTAATAGTCTGTGGATTATGAACATTTCCAAAACGATTTGTAAAAACAAAATTTGTATAGCCGTCAATTTCTATTGTACTTCCACCCTCCTGCAATTGCCTTTTTCGTTCCTGAAGTAACGCTTTCTTTACTTCCGTTAACATTGGAACGGTTCGACACCCTGCCACAGTCTTTGGCGTTGTTACATGCATTTCACTTTTTCCGCTGTCCTGCTGCCTATATACCAAATTATGATTTATGCTGATAATCTGATTTTCAAAATCGCAATCTTGCCAACGTAACCCTATAATTTCGCCCACTCTACAACCAGTTCCAAGAAATACCGTAAACAATGGTAGCCAATGCCGATATATATCTAAATTTGACATATAATTTATAAATGCTTCCTGTTCTTCTATCGTTAAAGCGTGTCTTTTAGGCTTTTCCCAATTATGACTCTTTTTAATTTCTGCCATTACTCCATCTGTTGGGTTAGTTCTTATATACCCATCACGAACCGCAAGCGTAAATGTAGGATGCAGTATCGTGTTTATAATCTCCATGCTATTTGGTTTAAAGCCTTTTTCTCGAATCAAAGAATTATAAAATGCCTTAATATCTGAATACTTTATACTTCCAATTTTCTTTAATCCCAAACTTTCAGATACATAATTTTTATACATATAATTGTAATTTGTTCGGGTCGATTGCTTCAACTCGTGTTTTCCTGCCATATATAACTCAAACATATCATTTAGAGTTATTTTAGCTGCTGTTTTACTGTCTATTCCATCCTTGTTCTCTTTTTGTATGGCTTCCTCTTTTTCACGCAAACACAAGCCGTCACGCTTTCCTGAAGGTGTCTTATCAGTCGGAACCAATCGCCAACTATATACCGCTTGACGCTTTCCTTCTCGGTCAATATATCTATACCTGTATCGTCCGTCTGACATTTGGTCCTCTCCATCTCGCAGATTTCTATTTTTATTATCTTTTCTTTTTTCTGCCATACAGCAACCTCCTTATTCGCTGCCTTTATACACATACCCTGTAAATTGCCAAAACTTAAACGGTGATATGTAGTAATCGTATTGATTACTCCCCTCTTTCTTAAATGCTACACCGAACGGTAAAATGTTCTGAATAATACCTTGTCTAATAAACTGTTGGTCTTTCTTCATAACCCGAGCTGCTACCGCTACCGGCACATTCTCCCCTGTAAATTCAGGTAATTCTAAATATACCTTTTTGTCCTTTTTCATAAACTTTATTTCTCCTTTCGTTATGTGGCAGCAGGAAAACCCCTGCCGCCCATTCAAAAACTACAAGTTGCATTCTCTCATAATTTCAAACGCCATTTTGAAACCAAGAATAAAACCGGACTTTTCAGATGCTCTTGATAACTCAACTGCTTTATTCCAAATTTCCTGTCCTGCAGATCGTTTGTAAGGATTGAGTGTGAGCTGTTCTAATTGTTCCAATGTTGACGCCTGTTCTTGGGTCTGTGGCGTTTCTTCGTTATATGCTGCCTTGTAGTTCTCAAATATTGTTTCTATTGTTCCCATTGTAAAAAAATACTCCTTTGCTTAAATTTGTCTTGCAACAGGAGCATTTTTGAATTACTATAAATACACCTGCTGACTTTGTGAGTTTTTGTAGGTTGCCCCTGCTGATGGTGCGAACATCGGCAAGGGCTTTTATTTATGCTATTGTAAATCTTCGGCTTACTGCCTGTTTCATAAACTGTTTATAGATTTCAGGAAGTGCCGCTTTTAATGCCTTACTATCTAATCTGCTGCTTGCTACCTCTTTCCAACGAATAATAAAATTCTTTGTTTTCAGCTTCACAACTTTTCGTGTTGTTCGTTTGCCTTACCTTTATCTTGATTATATTATAAAGGATTTCCTTTATTTTGTCAATATTTTCCTTTAAGTTTTTCCTGTATTTTTTAAGCAAATCCTTTTTTATATAAAGAATATCCTTGATATTTTCAATTTTTTATAGTATGCTAATATCATAAAAGGAGGTGCCTATATATTATGAGTAATGCTCAAAAAATAAAAATGGCTTTAGCATACAAAGGTATGAAAGAATCTGAACTCGCACGTTTACTTGGTACTACGCCCCAAGCATTTAATCAGCGACTAAAAACAGACAAATTTACAGTAGAAGAACTAACAAAAATAGCCTCTATCCTTGGCGGTATTTATGAATTTAATTTTATATTTCCAGATGGCATAAAAATATAACCTATTTTTCATCACAGTTTTTCTAAAAGAATATGTTATGTATAACTGTACACACTAAACATGAAAGGAAGTGTTTTTATGAGTAATAGAGAACTTGCCAAAAATCTTATTGACCAAATACCGGAAAGCAAATTATTTTATATCATAGCCTACTTACAAGGGGCAGCAGTACCGGATGAAATGCCAAATGCTGAAACATTAGAAGCTTTTGCAGAGTTAGAAGATAACGGCGGTCACATATTTAGCGGCAGCACCGAACAATTATTTGCTGAATTGATGGAGGAATAACTATGCTTGATGTAAGATATTCCACCAAATTCAAAAAGGATTTTAAATTTTGTATAAAACGAGGCTATAAAATGCCTCTGCTGCAACAAGTCATTGATACTTTAAGAATCCCCGACACACTCCCTGTAAAAAATCGGGACCATAATTTAAGTGGTAATTATTCCGATTATCGTGAATGTCACATAGAACCTGACTGGCTATTAATATACCGTATAGAAAACGATGAACTTTTTCTATATCGTACTGGAACACATTCCGATTTATTCAATTCATAATATCTTTTGACACCTAGACCTTGTTTGTCTAGGTGTTTTATATTTCTCCAAAAATCTATTTACATCAATATATTATATATATTTACACCAATATATATTATCTATTTACACCAATATACTTTTATTATATAATGATTATAAAAATAAATCTTAATCTTTCATCATCAAGAACCATTTTAAAGCAAAGAAAGTAGGTGCAACTATGGCAGAACAAACGAAAACAAGCAAAGCCCAACAAAAAGCAGTTAATAAATATGTTCAAAAAAATTATGACCGTATAAATGTAACATTCCCCAAAGAATTCAAAGCCGAAATAAAAGCCCATGCAGAAGCACAGGGCGAAAGTATGAACGCATTTATTATTCGTGCTGTCAATGAAACTATGCAACGTGAGGACAGCAGTCTAGAAAATCCTATTTTGGACTCTCCAATAAAGCCGGAACTACTATACTCTCCACAGGTAAACACATCAGAAACCACAAAACACCCCAAAAAAAGCATATCCACTACACAAACAGCTATTTCGGAAGATTTGAAAGAACTGCTACAAAAAAAGGAAATCAATACTTACACGAATTTGCTATAAATTTCTTTCTCGTTTTTGTCGTTTTGGTGCAAGCACGATTTTTGTACTTACCATTTGGCAATTCCTTTTTCGTTCCAATATCGCCATTTCTTTCGATGTGTCAAGTTTGATAATATGCTCTTTGGGGTCTGTCCTGAAGATGTCGAAATTTTAACACTTTCAAAATCTTCATTTTCAACTGCTTTCCCATTATGAAACCACATTGACTACTGTTTAGATATGATATACAATTTCTTTAGTCGTTGGGCTTCTCTTATTCAAAGAGGGCTTATTTTTCCACTCTCCGAAATATGAGAGTGGTTTTTTATGTCCTTGTGAACTCGTTACAAGCCCGTGCTTTATTTTTACCCCTTTAAATGATAATTTCAGGCTAAAATCTTTTAAACGTCAAAATAAGGAAATTTAGCCTATTTCAGGAACTCCAAAAACTTCATCATAGTTTTTCAAGATTATTCCTGCAGTATGGCAATTCATAAATTCAAATGCCTTTTCTCTTTCTATTACTTCTACTTTCGTTTCACATTCTGCACATTCCCTCACGAGAAAAAACGCACCCTTTGGACTATAATACAGTCTTTCCGTTATCAGTACCCCAAATCCCTTACACTCACATAATAGCTTCGACTTATCCGGTATATACTGTTTTTCATTGATGTAATACTTTGCCTGTTGCTCAATCTTTGCTTTTGCCATCTCTCTATACTCCTTTTCTTTTTATGGTATGACATTTGCCTCCAACTGCTGCCCTGCTTATTCTTCAACATCCATATAACAGCATCCGAACATTATTTCTGCAAGCTCCATAATTCCCTTCTCCATTTGTCTTTTATATGTATCATATCCCACACTCATACCAAGTCTTAACATAATTTGTCGCCTTGTCATTGGTTCGGCTATGATATACTCCAAAACTAAGATATTATGTCGCCTTTTATAGTATTTATCGCAATTTATTTGTTCTCTCTTGCCGTGTATTTGCATAATACGGTCAATTACAGCACAATATCTTTTTACCTCTTCCTCTCATATATTCCGGTATTCTGATAGAATAACCACCATTATCGTAATATCTATATATGCTTTTCCTGATGTAGTCATTGGCAAACGAAAAAAATTTTATATTCCTGCTTTCATCAAACCGCATTACTGCATCATAAAAACCAATAAATGCCTGCTGCTCCATATCTTGAAAAATATCCTCATTACCTCTATACCCTGTCAACTTTTTAATAATCAGCCTGATAAGATTAAGATTGCGACTCCATAGCATTTCAAGATTTTTATTTCTATCTATTCCCCCTTCCTGTATAAGTTTCACCAACCTCTCATTTGTCAACTCTGCCATTTTGCCCTCCGTATAAGTTCCGTTTTCCCCAATCCTAAAACAAAGCCTTTTAATGTAAATGAAATTTACTCATACGGTCAGAATGACCATTATATTTTTAGAATAAAAATATAATTCATGTGTTTATTTTTAGTATTGTTTAATAATGGTATTGTTTTAATATGGTATTGTTAGTTTCCTAAGCTCTCGGCTTCCTAATTTCTCGATGTCCTAATTTTTAGGAAACCGAAGAATTAGGAAACCTCAAAATCTTTCAGCCTGTAAATGATACCACCGTATAAATTGCCATTCTTTTTTTGTACCTTTTCAACAATCCCCCTATCTGTTAATTGTTTTAAGTGTTTATATAACGTTGTTTTACTCATTCCTGTTTCTCGCAAAAGTGTATCAATACTTGGATAACACTCTCGTTTTTTATCCGCATGACAGGCTAAACAGGTATATATAAATCTCGCCTCCGGTGTCAATGATGTATCAAAAATAATAGAATTATCCACTTTTCTAAATCCTTTTTTTGCTTTCATAATCTGCAATTATTCGCTGATTGAATCAATATACTGCTGCACTTTTTTTACATTCCAAAATACACGCCGTCCAATCGTAATACGAGCTTTTGCAGCAGTTCCAATTTCTACGGCTGTTTTTCTTCCACTTCCTAACATTCCTTGTAATTCAAGTGTATCTACCATTTTTCGATTACTATTTAATTCTGTTCATCTTGTTTCGTTCATCTGCTTACATCTCCCGACATTTTATATCTTGATAAAATCAATATAACATGATATAATGTTAATTACAATTACCATAAAACAGAAGTTTACAAGGAGATTTTAATAAAATATGTTAAAATTAGGGTACATAACAGGAAAAAGAATAAAAACAGAACGCATTAATTTAAACAATATCAGTCAAGAAAAATTAGGTGAAAAAATCGGAGAAAAAACTGGACAATCCATAAAACGTCAAACTATATCTAGTTGGGAAAAAGGGGAGTCCTTTCCTGATTTAAAAAATTTAGTTGCCATGTCCCAAATTTTTAGTTGTGATATAGCTTATCTATTAGGCGATATAGAAGAAAGACATGTAATGAACGCAAAAATCACAACAGAATGTGGACTATCTGAACAGGCAGCCGACAATCTTATCACCGCACACCAAAACAAAAATCCTTATATCAACATTTTATCGGCATTACTAGAAGATGAAGCTTTTTTATCCCATATTTCATCCTGTATTACTGCCGATTATGGTCATATTTCAACATTTATAGAAATTCCCGATCCATTTACTCCAAAGGGAACTCACCCTACTTTAATTAGTCCTGCTGACATTAGAAAATGCGATATAATGCAGTTATACAATGCCCTTTGTAAATTTATAAATAAACAACGTCAAGAAATGGGCCTATCGGCATTTGATGAACTTTAATCATTATAAAATGAATGTCTGATAGTAATTAAACACCTATCAGACATTTATTTTTTCAAATGGGTTAAATTTGGGTTAAATTCAAAAAAATAAGGCTCTCCAAACACTTGGAAAGCCTGTAAAATCAATATTTTATTTATCTAAACTTTTCATCGTCGGGACTAATTTGGGGTTCTTTTCATATTAGTCCAAACAAGTCCAAGTCATTGAAATTGCTGACTTTTTTATTTTTACACATAGTCCATATTAGTCCATAGAAAATCACGAATTTGATGTCAATTTGAAGTAATTTTTGAATTTTGATGTCATTACTCTTTAGGTAAAAATCCCTATTAAGGACTCTTTCCTAAAATATATCGTTATTATTTTCTAATGCTTTGATTGCTTCCTGCTTCTTTAATTCAGTAGCTTCTGCATATATATCCATGGTAGTTTCAATATTCGCGTGTCCCATGATACTCTGGATAACTTTTAAATTTGTTTCTTTTTCACAGAAACGAGTACAAAAAGTATGTCGAATATGATGACAGGTAAAATGAGGAATTAAAATCGGACGTCTGCCCTGCTTCTGTGCTTTAATAATTTCTTCTGCATTATATGCTTCATAAATTCTTTTGATTGCACGATTGACAGCACTTGGATTTAACAAATTCCCGTCCTTATTACAAAAGATAAATCCACTCATTCCATCCAAAACCTGTACGTTAAAGCCGGTTTCTTTCTGTGCTTCATACTCATCTTGAAAGGCTTTCATCACGATATCCATCATTGGAATAGTGCGTTTACCGGCTTCCGTTTTAGGTGTCGATACATGAAAATCTGTTTTCCTATTCTCTCCGGTCATATAAATCACTGCATGATTGATACTGATTAAACGATTTTCATAATCAAGGTCTTCCCATCAAGTCCAATCATCTCTCCAATACGACAACCAGTTCCGAATAAAGCGATAAATAATGGCAACCAATGACAGTACACAGGATTTCTTTCCACATAATCAAGAAATGCTTTCTGCTGTTCTACTGTCAATGCGTGTCGAATCCCTTTATTCTTTCCTGCACCTTTTTTGATTTCTGCCATGACTCCGTCTGATGGATTATTGCGAATAATATCATCTCGCACTGCCATTTGAAAAGTCGGATGTAATACTGTATGAATAGATTCTAAGGTATTCGCTTTCACTTTTTTATCATTCAGTAATGAATAATAGAAAAATATTACATCGGAATATCTTATCTCCGTAATCATACGTTTCCCTAATGTTTGTCTTACAAAACGGTCATACATATATTTGTAATTTGCCCTTGTATTTTCTTTCAAATCATATTTGGTAGAAATATAACGGTCAAATACATAATTCAACGTAGCTTTTCCTTCACAATAGTTTTTAATTCCATCTAACAGGTCTTTTTCCAAATGTTTTTCTTTTTCACGAAGTTCTAGCAAATCCTTCGCATAAACAGAACATCTTTTTCTATTTGGATCTACATACTGATAAACATATCGCCCATCACTTCTTTGACTTTCGCCTTTTCTTAATACCCTGCCTCTATTATCTTTTCTTGCTTTTGACATTAGCATCACCTTTCTTTCGCATAATAAGAAAGATGTCACAAATGCTTTACTTATCGTCAGATGTTTGCTCTTGCTTATTAAAAGAATAAAACGCTCTGACTATTGTCTGTGTTATGGTTAGATTATGCTCTGTTGCATATGCCTTGATATCCATATACTCTTGCTCTGTGAGACGGAGATGAAGTCTTTCGTTCCTTGGTATCTCTAATCTTGGTCTTCCCATTTTCGCCATCCGTTCTCACCTCCATTTCATAATCTGATTCTATTATACATCTCGTACGCCAAAAAATCAATATTAGGCGTACAAATATTTGTGCATCTTTCTAATTCTGTTTACAGTCGAAATGTTTCTAAATATTCTTCAAATATTACCGTGTTTACTAATGTAATTCCGCCTATTTTATAGATTGCACGAGCATCTTTTGCCAATTTCATAAAGCTGTGCTTACTCATAGAATAGCGTTCCGCACCTTCATCATATCTGACAAACGTTTTGTCTTGTATCTTATTTTCCATAGCTTTCCCTTTCACGATATCCTTTTTCTGTTGTTATGCTTTTACTTCTTTGTAACTATAATAACTACAAGTCGCAAACCATATAAATCAAATCGACTGATATGGTTTGCTCAACATCAGAATCTCCTCATAAGTGACAGTCGGGTTCTGCCCACATTGGAATTGCACCATCATTTGCTAACATGACCGTTTTACCGGAAGTATCATTATTACAAGATTGTATTATCACCCTATGTTTCCCAAACACTCTACAACACGAATAGAATCGCTCCAGTCTTTCATTTAAGTAAAAGGTTTCTGTTATTTATAAATGAATAACCTTTATGGCGTATCTGCTGTTTGGCTCCACAATCTCTCACGTCCTATGAGGAGTAAATTTTCAATTGTCAACGAATCATGAAAGTTTATCACAGCCTATAATGAAAATGGGAAGCTGTACTCTTTATAAATTCCTTTTTTCCATTTAAAATGAATTTAGACAGGATAAAGTTTGGT
>CALAST010000101.1 GCA_937889225.1 uncultured Lachnobacterium sp.
GGGTGTCGCCCGTTGCAATTCAGGCATCAGCCGGCTGATGTCTGAATTGTAACTTTCAAAAAAATATACATAAAAATACCGTCACATCCAAGATTTCTTTGCCTTTTAACCTTAGATGTAACGGCTCCTAATTTTTATTTTCTTGCTTTTTCATCCCAGAATGTACAATCATCACTTCCGAAGTAAATGGCGTACCATCTGCTTCACAATTGACTAAGTAGTCGGTTGTGTTGTTTCTGTTGATGGAGTCTCTGTCGGTGTTTCTGTTGGTGTTTGTGCTTCTTTTAATGATTTTAAGGTACTCTCCGCATTCGTCAATGTCTTATAATTAGTTACATAAGATTTTGCGGAATCCGATAACGCATCATATTTACTGCGTGCACTTACAATCTTTGATTCTTTTTCTAATGTAACTGTTCCAATTGCTTTAATGGCATCAATAACTGCATACGCCTGATTTTGTGCAATACCTGCTTTAGATTCTGTTCCTGAAAGTGTATAGCAAAGAACAGGGAATCCTGCTTCGATATTTTCAAAAATCGTTTTTGCTGCACTCTTTGGCAAATTGATACATCCATGAGAACCATCTCTTTTATAAATGCTTGCTCCAAAGGAAGAACGCCATGTTGCATCATGCATTCCGACATTTCCGGCAAACGGCATCCAGTAAGTAACCGGAGTTTCATATGTTTCACCTCTTAAAACTGCATCTTTGTCTTTATAAGTAAGAGGATATGCCCCTGTTGGAGAATCCCAACCTCTAGAAGAATTTCCGGAAACAAAGTCAGATTCCACAACTAATTTTCCATTTACATACATAAATAAATGCTGTGCTGTCAAATTAATTTCCACATAAGAATTGCCATAATCGTTTCCATCATGGCTGTTTGCTGTCATGGAATAATTCAAATCTCTCGTAATAGGCTCTCCTGCAAAAATATTTTCTACAATAGCGGCTTTTTCCGCACTACGGTCAATTTTCCATCCATAATGCCCTTTTGTTATCGTAACTTCTCTGCCATAAGAAGTCATCAGTTTTTTTGCTTTATAAGCAGTATTATATGTACTTTCCAGACCTTTCACATATTCTGTCAATGCAGTATCATCAATGCTTACTGCATAATCTTCTGCCACCTTAAGCCAATTTACAAATGTAGAGGCATCCAATACCTGTGTCGAAGAACCCACCTGATATGTTACTACAGTTGATAGACACTTATTTAAAGTATCAATCGCAGCTAAAAGCGGTGCATGGTCATCTGCAATTACCGGTTGATTATAACAAAGCGTATCTGCAAGAACTAATTCCGGTTTCATCTCTAAAATGCTGCTTTTTATATTCGTATCAAGCACTTCTTTGTTGATTGCCGTTCCCGGTACGCTCGGTACTAAAGAAAAACCGGTTTCTGCATTATATTCCGAAATCGCTGCATTTACTGGTTCAACCTGTTTTTCTGCCTGCATACAGGATAAGGCATTTATTCTCTCGTTCAGTTTTTCTTCATCATACTGAACATGCATTTCTAATGAATACTTTTCCGGTTGAAACAACTTTCCAACCCATACAAAACCATTTTGACTCTCAATAAATTGCTCGATTTGACCATTCCACGGAATTGCTAAATTTACATCCGTTGCGGTAAGATTTTCTGTTGTTCCGTCTCTTTCCACAATCGTCAATACATACTCTGACAGCTTTTGGTCTATTTTTTGCTGTGCGTCTTCAATCGAACTACCCGATACATCTACATCATTAATCGTAGTGCCAAAGAAAAAATGATTCATAAAATATACTGATATGCCTATATATATTATAAGCAATATTCCCACTATCACGCCTGATGCAATTAAAACTTTCTTTTTTGTCGTCATAAATCTCTCCTCTTTTGGTATCTTTTTTACATAATATAAATTTCACCGGATTTGTACTTTTTTCATGCACTAACCAACGTTTCCATTATACTCCTCTATGAAAAAAACGTCAATTCTTAAGATTTTTATAAAATTCTTAATATTGGAAAAAAAGCATTGCCAATTAAAAATCTAAGTGCTATTCTTTAAATCATAAAGCATAAAGAAAGGGCCGAATATGAAATCGAAACATCAACTCCTACTTGATAAATATAAACACTTGTTTTTACTTTTATATTTTCCTCCATACTGTTTGTGGTTTGCGTATCTGGAAAAAAACATAACGAAACATTTCCACGTTATTCATATGACTATTGATGATTATATTCCATTTTGTGAATTTTTTATTGTTCCTTATTTGCTGTGGTTTCTATATGTTGCAGTAAGCGTTTTATATATTGGTTTTACGGATAAACAGCAATTTATCAAAATGTGCGTATTTTTATATACAGGAATGACCTTATTCCTTATCATTTCCACGATTTATCCAAATGGGCATTTTCTTCGTCCGCTAACCTTTGAACGGGATAACATTTTCGTGGATTTGTGCCGATGGCTCTATCAAACAGACACCTCTACCAATCTGTTTCCGAGCATACATGTATATAACTCCATTGGTGCACATGTTGCAATTATTCATCATCAAAAGCTAAAACAGAATAAAGTTATTTGTAACCTTTCCGGAATTCTTATGATAAGCATTATCTTATCAACGTTGTTCCTAAGACAACATTCTGTTTTTGATGTGATTACTGCATTTATTATTGCATTTGTTATGTATCAATTCGTTTATGTTGGGGCATTTTCCAAAAAACCTGCAAAAAAGAAATCAAAAAACGAGGTTATCGCTTAATGCGAAACCTCGTTTTTTCTTACGTTTCAATACGCACATTCATCCATGCCAATAAATCTTCAAATACTTCTTTTCTATCAGTTTCATTTAAAATTTCATGTCTGTCATTCTCATAGAGTTTATAAGTGATATCTAAAATTCCGGCAGTCTCAAACATATAATATGTTTTTAGCACTCCGGAACCCATATCACCTACCGGGTCCTCTTTTCCGGAAACTATAAAAATAGGAAGTTTTTTGGAATACTTATTTACATTCTCCTGATTGCATGCATAATCTACGGCTTCAAACAATCCAATATAGCCATTTACCGTAAAAGCAAATGAGCATTTTGGCTCAGCACCATATGCCTTTACCATCTCTACATCTTTTGTCAGCCAACTTTTTTCGGGATGTTTTCCTGTCATATCAAATGCTTTGTAGGAAGAACCAAATGTAAGTTTTTCTATTAATTTACTGCGATGATGCGAACCTCTTATCTTACCAATAAAACCTGCTGCTTTTAATGCCAATGCTGTCGTTTTTTGTGGAATAAATCCCGTTCCCATAATAATAGCACCACGTAAATTTTCATGATATTTTCCTAAATATTTTCGAAGCAGAAACGAGCCCATACTATGCCCCAGCATAAAATAGGGCGTATCCGGATAATCTTCCTGAATAAGCAAACGTAGTTTATGCATATCTTCAACTAAAATATCGCTTGGATGTTCTTCATAAAAAAATCCCCAATCTTCTTTTGTAGTGACGGACTCCCCATGTCCAATATGGTCATGGCCAACTACCATATATCCTCGTTCCGTGAGAAACTCTGCAAAATGGCCATAGCGTTCTATGAACTCTACCATTCCGTGTGATATCTGAAGAATTGCACAGATATTTTGATTTTCGCCTGTCCATTTCACGGCATGGACTTTTGTCTTTCTGTCATTGGATAAAAACGTAAAATTACTCGTAACCATATTTTACCCCCTCTTTTGAATCCTATTTTGCCTGTTCCCCCGCAAGCTGAAATACATAAGATACCTCATTCGAAAGTGCTGCAATCTGATATTTTTGACCTTTGAGCACTTCTTCTACTTCTTCTAACTGCATTTCACATTTTTCACTATTTTCTAAAATCTGCTCCTCTCGGGTGCGGATTTCCATTAGTTTATCCTGAAAATCATCCATTTTTTCAGAAAAACCATAAAAGGAAATGGTTTCTGCTTTTTCTGCCGTATCCTGACATTTTTTAAAGAGTTTTGCAGTCCCTTTATTACTGCTTTTCATCCGTTTAATTAACTGCTGAATTGTTTTTTCCAACTCTGCAATCTGTTTTTGAGATTCCATCAGTTCCTCTTTAAAAGCAAGTGTTTCTTTCTCACAAGAAAGCACCGTTTGACGAATTTCCTCTGCTGCATTCACAAACTGCTTTCCACTTTCTCCCATTCGTCCGGCTTCAATCGCGGCATTTAATGCAAGGATATTCATCCTCTTATGAAACTCCGCCATTTCATCCAAGTGCTTTTCATAAGAACAATTTTGTTTTCGCAATGTTTCCGGTGTCATGCTTAAATACTTTGCCGGAGTTGTATAATGTTTATTTTCCTCCACCAAAAATGTACTTGTCTCTAACTGCCTGATAATCAGCTCCTTTAGCATTTCATAATTTTCCTGATTCTTCTGAAAAAACTCTGCAAATTCATTGGCTGAATAAACCAATGCTTCTTCTGTCTGTATGTTTGCTTTGGCAAAATCCGTTAATTTCTTTACATTTCCATTAAGCTGCAAAATGTCACGCCGCACTTGCTTGCCTTCTTCTTCTACTTTTGTGAATTGAGCGTCAAAACCTTCGCTTTTTTCTGCTATTTGTAAAAAAATTTCTCTGTTTTTTTCAACAGATTCTTTCATTTTCCTATTGCCAAACATATATACACCGCCTCCAATACCATTATTTTACAATGAGAGACGTAATTTCGCAAGGTATATTATTAAGATGTTGGTATGCATTTTTACTTGTATTATTTTATTTTTTATCTGTTTTATACTCCTGTATCTCTACTTGCAATTCTTCTATATCTCGAAACGTATTAATACGCGGATAATACACGATAGAAAGCACAATCGGATTTTCTCGTCCATTCATAGCATTCTCTACTGCATATGTTCCATAAGTTTCTTCCAGATTATGCAAAAATCCTTCTATATCTCCAAAATAAATACCGGAAATTGGCATATTGTTCTTTGTAACTAAAGATAATTTCAAGACATTTTTGTTTTTTCCGAAAACGGCCATTCGTTTTATGCGAATATCTTTATCTGCAAATATCGGTTTTGTATTGTCTTTTCCAAAAGGTGCAAGAATCGAAAATTCCCGCACCAAATCCTTTGTAATATAATCCAATGGCATCGGTACATCAATGCGAATTTTCGGTTGTAAATCTTTCTCCGTTAGTGTGCAAAGTTCATTGATTTTGATACGGAATTTTTCCACATTTTCCTCCGGCAATGATAATCCTGCTGCCATTGGATGACCGCCAAACTTTGTAAACAGTTCCTGACATTTACACATTTCTTCATACATCGAATATTCTTCAATGGAACGTCCTGAGCCTTTTACACCATCCTCACTTTTGGTAAGTATGAATACGGGTTTATGATATTTTTCACGCACACGTCCGGCAATAATACCTGCGATGCTTTCGTGCACTTCTGGCAAATAAATTACAAGAACTCTATCCTTATTGCCTTCACAACATGCAATGGCTGTTTCCACCCCCTCTTTTGTCATCTCTTTGCGCTGTTCATTTAATATCACTAACTCATTTGCAATGATTGCCGCCTTTGTGGGATTTGTTTCAAAAAATAGTTCCAATGCCCTTTTTGCCGTATCGAGTCTCCCGCTGGCATTGATGCACGGTCCTAAGACAAATCCAAAATGATACGCATCAATCCGCTGTTCTTCCAAGCCACATTGAGCAATCAATGCTTTCATTCCCATATTTTTTGTATGCTGTATCCGTTTTATGCCTTCCTTTACCAAAATGCGGTTTTCTCCGGTCAAAGGCATAATGTCACCAACTGTCGCAAATGCGGCATTTTCCAGCAAATCCAAACTTTCCAAAGCATCCACCTGAAATCTTTCGTACAATAGGCATACCACTTTCCATGCGACTGCTGCACCGCATAAATATTTATATGGATATGGACACTCTTTCTGATGTGGATTTACAATGGCATCTGCCGCACTTTTTTTATAAATTCTTTCTCCCTCAACTTCTTCATATGGAATTTCATGATGGTCGGTTACGAGTACCGTCATTCCCAATGATTTCGCATAAGCAATTTCTTCTATTGCCGCAATTCCATTGTCACAAGTTACAATCGTATCAATACCTTCTTCGTATGCTTTTTGAATCAAATTCACATTTAAACCATATCCATCGTGGATTCGGTCAGGGATTTGTATGGATGCCTTTGCGTTGCAACGGTCAAAGGCTGTTTTTAAAATGTATGTTGCCATAACCCCATCAATATCATAATCTCCAATAATACGGATTGGTTTTTGTTCTTCTATTTTGCGAGCCAAAATATCAATTAACAAATCGGCATCTTTTAACAAATGCGGATTGTGCAAATCTTCCATGCCGCCATATAGATATTTTTGAATCTCATCTTCTTCAATGACTTCTCTGTTTCGGATAATCCGTGCTGTCACTTGGTCAATTCCGAAACGTTCTCCAATTCCTTTAAAGTCTGCTTTTTTATTTATCACTAACCATTGTTGCATATCTCACCTTTTTTAACACCAATCCCTGTGGCGGAGCTGTGTAGCCCGCCAAGGTTCGGTCCTTTTTCTCTAAAATTTTTTGTACTTCCACAGGTTCTTTTCGATTACTTCCCACTTCAATAAGTGTACCTGTGATAATTCGTATCATATTTTGCAAAAATCCATCTCCCGTAAAGGAAATTCGAATTTCTTCCCCCAGTTGCTCTATTTCGATGGAAAAAATTGTTCTTACTGTAGATTTTTTCATTTTTTTATTTCCGCAAAAGGAAGCAAAATCATGCGTTCCCACAAGATAGTTTGCAGCTTCTTTCATGCGTTCGATATCCAAATGCTCCGTATAGTCATAGACATATTTTCGCTCAAACACATTTGGAATATCGCTGTTATGGATACGATATACGTATGTCTTTTCAGTTGCATGATAACGGCTATGGAAACGTTCTTCCACTTCCTCTATCGAAAGTACGGCAATGTCCATTGGAAGGTAGTGGTTTAAATATTTTAATATTTCTTCTGCTGAAAAATCTTCTTTTATATGAAAATTTGCCACCTGACCATACGCATGCACACCCGCATCGGTTCTACCTGAACCAATAACCTCTATATCCTCACCTGCAAGTTGCTTTAAAATTTCCTGAATCTTACCTTGGATTGTCATATACGTAGATTTTTGCACCTGCCATCCTTTGTATCTTGTTCCGTCATATTGAATGGTAATTTTATAATTTTTCATACTCTATATCCTTTTTGTATCTTCTCTATAAAGCGGACACTTAGTGAATGCGAAGCATAAACTTAGTGAGAATATATGCCACGAAGTTGCCTGCGTTCATGAGCAAGTAGCGAATGTCCACTTTACGTGGGGGATTATTTGTTCTGGTTTCAAGGGTCCGCTTGCTATTTTAAATAACAACATCTGCCTACATAAGTTCTGCAATTCTTGTTACTGCTACATAAATTGCGGAAATTTCATACCACGTATTATAGTCTACCACACCTGTCACCGGAAGTCCAAACACAGATTGAAAAATTTCTACAGCATTTTGCGTAGACGCACCATACACTCCATCCGGGGTTATACGTGGAATTGCAGGGTACGATTGAGAAATGCGGGCTAACTGTTCCTGCATCTGCCGCACTTTATCCCCACTAGAACCAATTCCTAAGTTATATCCCGGCCAAGATGCCGGAATTCCGGAAATCGCTTCTGCCGTATTAATGTACATATTGTCGCCATAAAAATAACGCAGAATTTCGATTGCAGAATACCCTTGGTCTCCCAAATCTTTGCTTCCCCATTGTGTCATCCAGTTTGGACAGCTCACTCTGTTTCCATCACAATACTGCGTTAGAATTGGCTGCGTGATATTCGGTCTTGATAAATAGTTTTCAAATTGCTCATCTACAATTCTTGAAATGCTTTGATAATAATTTCTGTTTGGAATAAATTTGTGGTCATAGGCGGTGGAGGATGTAATGGTAAAATTATAGCCTTTGCCACGGTACCACTCCGTATATACACGATTTAAAGTAAAGGACATAATCGCCAATACATTCGCCCGAATCGTTGCATCCGGCCATGTCGCATAAATCTCGCTGGAAGCTACATTTTTGATATAATCCCGATAACGGACATAATAATTAGCAGCAGTATAATCTCCCGGATTACCATCATGTACCACAACATATTCCGGAATTACGACACGACTTAATACGATTTCACCGGTATCCGTAACCGTTTTTACTTCTTCTTCTGGAATTTTCGGAGGATATTCTGCATAAAGAGTGTGCGGACCAATCACAACATTGTCGTCTACCGATCCCGGCGAATCTTCTGTTTCCAATTCTACTAATTGTCTTGATTGCTGATTTGACATCACTTCAATTCCTGAAATGACAATTGGACGATACCCTTCCGCTGATACTTCAATCGTGTATTCTGCATAAGGCTGTCTCTCATTTGGCTGCATGGAATATTCCAATGGTGGGGTCCGAAGCGTAATCTCCTGTGCGTTTCCTGAACTATCCGTTGTAAGCTCATCTACGACCTCCTGCGGTCCTCCTGTATAAGAAATCATAACCCTTGCATTTTCTACCGGCATCCCATTTCCCTGTGCTGAAACACGAATACGAAGTGTTCCTTCATCTACCGCATCCTGCATATATCGCAAATCTTTCTCACAAGTTGCTTCATTTGTACATTTCTGATGAATATACATAACATTCCTTCATAGATATCTTTGTTCTATATTATGACAAATATGTGATTTGTTGCAAAATTCATGAATATGAAGTTATCATTATTCTATGTTGCATATTAGTAAACATTTTTGATATAATGAATAAACATAAATTGTTGAAATAAAAACGCAAATAAATCCCAAAAATCACAACTTCATGCCCTACGTATTTAAAGTGAGGAATTATTTATTTTGCGTTCAACCGCATTTTCGCAATGCACTTTGTTACTTGCTGCAACCGAATAAGCACTTTCGGCTAAAATTTTAATTATTATTAAGGAGGCTTATATGCATACATTTCAACCTTATCCAATTGATTTGTTGGAATTTAATCCATTTACGAAATTAAAAAATGACTGGGCACTTGTTACTGCCGGAAACAAAAAGAAATATAATACCATGACTGTAAGTTGGGGTGGTGTCGGTGTTATCTGGGGAAAAAATGTTGTTTACATTTTTGTACGTGATTCCCGATACACAAAAGAATTTATTGACAATGGAGAATTTTTCTCCGTTTCTTACTTCGACAAACAATACCATCCTGCACTTGCTTACTGTGGTGCACATAGTGGTCGTGACGAAGACAAATTTGAAAAAGCCGGACTTACTCCTGCATTCCGTCACAGCATTCCATATCCGGATGAAGCAAACTTTGTTTTCCTCTGCCGTAAAATGGCAGCTGTTCCAATGCCGGAAGATACTTTTATAGATAAAGATATCAAAGATAAATGGTATCAGGATGGAGATATGCATACGATGTATGTTGGTGAAATTATGGAAGTGATGGCGAGATAAATAAGGCAAAGGCTTTCGCTCCTATTTTTAATAGAAACGAAAGCCTTTTTCACAAAGTCGATATTCGAAAAGCAAACTTACCAACACATCATATTCTTTTGAAATTTCTCAACATAAGCCGATTTCAGTTCCTCTGAAGATATACCATAGCATAAAAGAACATCATTATAATACATCAAAACATCTGCCAATTCTTCCACTAATTGTTTTCGCAAATTCATATGTCTTGAAGAATCTTTTGCATTTCCTGCATTTCGTTGATTGTAAATTCATCCATTTATCGATTTTCTCTGTTAATCGCTTCAATCGCTACCGCACCACCACGTACAATAGAAATACGTTTGAATGTCGCTTTCAAAAGGTCAATCAACTGATTTACTTTACGTTCTGTCAGCATACATTCCAAAATTACGCTATCTTCCCCGATATCCGCAACTTCTACTTTAAACACTTGTGCAATACGGAATGCTTCTGCTTTTTCTTCCGGTTTGATATTAAAAATCTTTGCATAAAGCACTTCTTTCATATGTACCGGTACATCGGTTAAATCCATAACTTTGATAACTTCCACCATACGGTTTAACTGTTTTTTAATCTGTTCAAATGTCACATCATCACTTGTAACACAGATTGTCATACGGGATATTGTTTTGTCCTCGGTAGGACCTACGGTAAGTGACTGCATATTGTAGGATTTTCCGGAGAAAAGTCCTGAAACCTTTGCTAAAACACCTACATCATTTTCTACATAAAGTGCAATCCATCTGTTTTTCATCGCTCGACTCCTCCTATTTTAAAATCATTTCACTCATTGGATTTCCGCCTTTTACCATCGGAAGTACAAGTTCATCTGTCGAAATCATAAATTCGATGACAGTCGGAGCATCTGTATGTTTCTTTGCTTCTTCAAAAGCAGCCGCAATATCTTCTTCTTTTTCTACACGAATGCCATATGCACCATAGCTTTCTGCAAGTTTTACAAAATCCGGTGTATATGGTGGACATGCTTCATTTGGTCCTTTGCAATTTTCCGGACAAGTTGGTCTTTTTCTAAGGCAAGTTGCAATATAACGTTTTCCATAGAAAAGCTGCTGCATCTGACGAACCATGCCAAGATAATAGTTATTTAATACGCAAAGCACTACGTTAGTACCCTGACTTACTGCGGTTGCCATTTCCTGAATATTCATCTGCACACCGCCATCACCACAAATACATACGACAGGTTTATCCGGATTTGCCAGTTTTGCACCGATTGCTGCCGGGAAACCAAATCCCATAACACCAAGTCCACCGGAAGTAATTAACTGACTATTTGGACCTACTTCCAAGTACTGAGTTGCCCACATCTGATGCTGTCCTACGTCTGTTACAAAAATAGCATCCTTAAACTGCTCATTGATGTTTTCCATAATCATCTGTGGTGTCATGCCACGGTCACGACGCATTTCAAGTGGATTTTCTGCTTCCCATACCCTGATTTGTTCCATCCATACAGTTGTGTCTTTTTCTTCTGCCCATTCCGTCAGTTTTTCAATTGCTAATTTCGCATCGGAAACGATTGGGACATCTACCACTACATTTCGTGAGATAGAAGCCGGGTCAATATCAATATGAATAATCTTTGCTTTTGGTGCAAATTCATTTAAGTCACCTGTAATACGGTCATTAAAACGTGTTCCAACCGAAAGAAGCAAATCACACTTGCTAACCGCAATATTTGCTGCATATTTTCCATGCATACCGGAATTTCCAACATAAAGTTTATGTGTGGTTGGAATCGCACCTTTTCCCATAATAGTTGTAACTACCGGAATATTCGTCTTTTCTGCAAATTTTTGTAAAGCCTCATTTGCATTTGCAAGCCCTACACCGCCACCTGCTAAAATAAGCGGTCTTTCCGCAGCTTTTAACATCTTATATGCTTTCTTTAACTGTCCTACATGAACGGTACTGCACGGCTTATATCCACGAATATCCACATGCTTCGGATATTCCGGAGAACCGGAGGCTGTCTGAATATCCTTTGGAATATCAATAAGAACCGGTCCCGGCTTTCCTGTTTTTGCAATGTGAAATGCCATTTTAATAATTTTTCCTAAATCATCACGATTGCGTACGGTTACGCCATATTTCGTAACACTTCTGGTCATGCCTACAATATCTACTTCCTGAAATGCATCATTACCAATTAAGCCAAGCGGTACCTGACCTGTGAAAACAACAAGCGGAATACTGTCATAAAAAGCATCTGCAATTGCTGTAATCGTATTTGTCGCACCCGGTCCGCTGGTTACAAGGCAAACGCCTACTTTACCTGTGGATTTTGCATATCCTTCCGCTTCATGTACCAATGCCTGTTCATGGCGTGGTAAAATTACACGAATGGAATCCTGTTTATAAAGCTCATCAAATAAATCGGTTACGGTTCCGCCCGGATAACCAAATATCGTATCTACCCCTTCTTCTTCGAGGGCTTTTACAAATAATTTTCTTCCTGTAATATCCATAGTTTTCCTTTCTGTTTTATAATTTTTCGTTATATTTTTATTACTCCGTTTGTATGTATATTCGCAATCCGCATTCGCTATGGCTCTATCCGACACTCCATGCAGGGAAACCTGCATTCCGGATACATGAAACTTAGCGTTCACCTGCGTCCTATATTTTATATCAAACTATCTTTGTGCAAATTTGTTCATTTATAGTTATTGGCTTATAACGACAAATAAATTTCTATTTCTTCACTCTTTCATATTTATAGAAGTAAAACTCCAAATCAAAATATGTCTGTTCTTCGCTATCCGCAGTAATTTTCCACTCCGGCTTTTCATCCAGATTCGGAAAGTATGCATCCGCATCATATGCATAATCAATCTTGGTAATATGTGCAACATCGCATTCATCTACCAATTGTTTGTAAATCTGTTCTCCACCAATAATATAAATATCTTCACTATTGTATTTCTTTAATTCCTCACGCAATTCTTCCATTGAATGTACGACAATCGCATCTTTCACTTTAAATTGTGGATTGTGTGTTAACACAATATTGGTACGATTCTTAAGCGGAAGCCCGTTTGGAAAACTTTCAAGTGTTTTTCGTCCCATGACCACAACTTTTCCTGTAGTCGTTTCACGGAAAAACTTTTGGTCCATGGGAATGCGGACAAGTAACTGGTTATTCTTACCAATAGCCCAGTTACGATCAACTGCTGCAATTAAATTCATGGTGTAACCCTTTCTTTTTATTATTCTATAAACAAAGAAATCTGATAACTACACAAAACTGATAAAATCAAATTGATTTTTATAGTTTTCCTAAAGACACTTTATCTAATTTCTTCGTACTACTCTTAAAATCTTCCTATTTATTATAAACAAGAATCTGCTTCTATATTGCAATCGGAATATCTTTAATCTGCGAACCTGTGACATAATCTATCAATTTTATGTCATCTCTTGTAAATGCATAAAAGTCTTTGATTTCCGGATTTATCCAGAATTTCGGAGCCGGATACTGCTCTCTTTCTATCAATTCTTTTACAATTGGGATATGTCTGTCATAAATATGTGCATCAGCAATCACATGCACAAGTTCTCCTACCTGCATATCACATACCTGTGCTAACATATGCATAAGTACGGCATACTGGCATACATTCCAATTATTCGCAGCTAAAACATCCTGTGAACGCTGATTTAAAATCGCATTTAAAATCAGTTTTTCCTCTCCCGGCTTTTGTGTCACATTAAATGTCATGCTATATGCACATGGATATAAATGCATTTCATGCAAATCTTCATGCACATAAATATTTGTCATAATACGACGGCTGAATGGATTGTTTTTTAAATCGTAAATCACACGGTCCACTTGGTCCATCATGCCCTCTTTATATTGGTGCTTTACACCCAACTGATATCCATAGGCTTTTCCTATGGAGCCGGTTTCATCTGCCCATTCATCCCATATGGAACTTTTCAAATCATGGATGTTATTAGATTTTCTCTGCCAAATCCAAAGCATTTCTTCGGTACAGGTCTTAATGGCGGTTTTTCGAAGTGTAATTGCCGGAAATTCCTTTGATAAGTCGTAACGATTTACCACACCAAATTTCTTAACCGTATATGCACTTGTACCATCTTCCCAATGTGGACGTACCTTTTCTCCCTCGGTGCTTGTTCCATTTTCTAAAATATCCTTACACATATCTACAAAAATCTGATCTGCCAAACTCATGCTTTATTCTCCTAACAGTAATGTATTACACACTATTCTACAAAAAATACGCTCTAAAATCAAGAAAAATCACTTACGAATCATTACTTTTTCCTGCACAAAATAAAGACATCCACACTCACAAATAGTGTATGGATGCCTGTTGTCTTTCTATAATAAAGCAAATACAAAACCAAGCAGAATCTGCTTGGTTTTTAAGAGCGATAGACGGGGCTCGAACCCGCGGTCTCGACCTTGGCAAGGTCGCGCGTTACCAACTACGCCACTATCGCATTTATGTATGTGTCCTGCCGAACACAAAACATATAATACCTTATTAACTTAAATATGTCAACTACTTTTTTAATTTTTTTGCATATTTTTTATTTTTTTTCATAAGATATACAAATCAATTATGAGGTGGTTAAAATGGGCAAAAAAACAAAAATCGTAGTTATCAAATTAAAAGACATCCTTTTTTATGCAACCGTTGCAGCTTTGTGCGTGATTGTATTGCTGCTTTTGGTTATTTTATTCACACCGGAAGCCACTACCACCAATGCAACGATTAGTGTACAAGCGGAAACTATGAATCCGGCAATCGAAACGACTGCCGGATTTTTTTGATATATCGTAAAGCGTTTGCCCTTGATAAACGTTTACGTTTTTGTTACTCTGTTACTGTTGTGCTTTCTGTATCTTCTGCATACAATTCATTTATATAATTATCAACTTCTGCTGTATTTATATAAATAGTTTCCACAGGACGACTTTCTTTTACAAAATCAACTGCACTAATACCAATCCAAACTGCAAGTGCTAAACCAACTACTGTACCGCATGCTTTTGTAATGGAACGTTTTCTTTTTTCTTTTGCCATGACTTCTTTTCGGTTGGCTTTTTCTGATTTATATTTATCTACTTTTGCCTGACTCATATCATTACTCTCCTTGGTACTCTGACTCATTTTTATAATACACATATTCTATGCAAATTGCAAGAATTTAATTATCGTTCGATAGTGTATATACTCCATACCTATGAACGATAATCCCCATTAATCTTTACATAATCATAGGTCAAATCACATCCCCATGCTTTTGCATTTGCATCGCCTTGGTTTAAGTCCACACAAATATAAATTTCATCTGCACTTAATACTTCTTTTGCTGTTTCCTCGGAAAATTCGATTCCGGAACCGTTTTTACATACTGCAATTTCACCATTGGAAGATGCTAATTTTACATCTACTTTGCTAATATCAAACTGTGCATCTGCATAGCCAATCGCACAAAGAATACGTCCCCAGTTTGCATCTTCGCCAAACATTGCACATTTGAATAATGGAGAGCAAATAACGCTTTTTGCTACGATAATCGCAGTATCCAAATCCGGCGCACCATTACAACTGCATTCTAACAACTTTGTTGCACCTTCTCCATCTTTTGCCAGCATTTTTGTTAAATTCATCAATACTTCATATAATGCGGCTTTGAAAATCTCATAGTCTTTATTTTCTGTTTCAATTCTTGCATTTCCTGCAAGTCCGTTTGCCATAATGCTTAACATATCGTTTGTGGAAGTGTCTCCATCTACGCTAAGACAATTATAGGTTACTTTTACGATTTCATCTAAGGCTTTCTGTAAAAGTGCAGGAGCAATAGCTACATCTGTTGTCACGAAATTAAGTGTTGTTGCCATATTCGGGTGAATCATACCGCTTCCCTTTGCCATTCCGCCAACGACACATGCTTTTCCATCTAATTCAAAAGAAACTGCATATTCTTTTTTTAAGGTATCTGTAGTCATAATTGCTGTGGCTGCTCTTTCATTTCCATCATAGGAAAGACCTGCTGCAAGTGCTTCCATATGGTCTGCAATCGGTTCAATTGGAAGAATCTGTCCAATAACACCTGTAGAAGCCACAATCACTTCTTCTGTTTGAATGCCAAGTGCTTCTGCTGTAAGACGGCACATTTCTTTTGCTTTTTCAATGCCATCGATATTACAAGTATTTGCATTTTTGCTGTTTACGATAACAGCGATTGCTTTTCCATTTGTTTTTTCCAAATGCTCTTTTGTTACGTAAATTGGTGCACCCTTTACTTTATTTTGTGTATATACGGCTGCAGTATCACATACTTTATCGGATACTACAAGACCTAAATCGTTTTTATTTTTATCCGGGTTAAGTCCACAGTTTAATCCGTTTGCACGGAAACCTGCTGCAGCACATACACCACCGGAAACTATTGTAAATTTACTATCGTTCATATCATTCTCCTCTTATTACGAAAATGAAAAACAGCGAAAACACATTTCTGTGCTATCACTGATTTTTCATTTCTATTTATTCCGCTTCTTCCATAACACTCTTATATGCCGGTCTGATAATCTTGTTCATGCCAATCATTTCTTCAATACGATGTGCACTCCATCCTACAATACGTGCAATCGCAAATAATGGCGTATAGAGTTCCATTGGAATATCTAACATTTCATAAACAAATCCACTATAGAAGTCTACGTTTGGACTTACACCTTTGAAAATATGACGTTTTTCTGCAATGAGTTCCGGTGCAAGTTCTTCTACTAAATTGTAGAGGTTCATCTGTTTTTCCTGATGTTTTGCTGCTGCAAGTTCTTCTACATAAGAACGGAACACTCTTTCTCTTGGGTCTGATAAGGAATATACTGCATGACCCATACCATAAATCAATCCTTTATGATCAAATACTTCACCATTTAACATTTTTGCAAGGTAAGCTCTTACTTCCTCACGGTCTTCCCAGTCTTTTACATTGTGACGAATATCTTCCATCATTTCCATAACTTTAATGTTCGCACCACCATGTTTTGGTCCTTTTAAGGAAGACATTGCTGCTGCAATTGCGGAA
Organism: uncultured Lachnobacterium sp.; assembly: GCA_937889225.1. Classification (GTDB taxonomy): domain Bacteria; phylum Bacillota; class Clostridia; order Lachnospirales; family Lachnospiraceae; genus Roseburia. The sequence goes on from CALAST010000101.1 coordinate 16,690, forward strand.
TAGGTATCTGTTCCTGCTGATGTTACAACACGTGTCGTAAATGTAGAGTTATTACCGCCACCATGTTCCATATGGAGCATAAGTGCTACGTCTAATACTTTTGCTTCAAGTTCTGTATATTTCTTATCCGGACGAAGCATCATAAGGAAGTTTTCTGCAGTAGAAAGTGTTGGGTCTGCTCTATGAATATACATACTGCCTTCATTTTCATAATGATTATATGCATGATATGCATATACTGCCAACATTGGGAAGTTTGCAATTAACTGAATACATTGACGCACGCTGTTTTCTACTGTTCCAATCGATGTTTTTTCATCATAAGAGGCTAAAGTGAGAATACTTCTTGTCATGGAATTCATAATATCCCTTGACGGTGCTTTCATAATAACGTCTCTTGTAAAGTTGGTCGGTAATGTTCTGCTATTGCCTAAAATCTCAGAAAACTCAGCTAACTCTACTTCTGTTGGAAGTTCTCCAAACAACAGCAAATATGCAGTCTTTTCAAATCCGAATTCATCCGCTTCTTTGATATCATCAATCAAGGCTCTTACATTATATCCACGATACCATAATTCGCCATCGCAAGGTGTTTGTACGCCATCTACCTTTTTAAAAGAAATAACTTTAGAAATCGTTGTAAGACCGGTTAATACACCTTTCCCATTTACATCACGAAGTCCTCTGTTTACCCCAAATTTTCGAAATAATTCATCTGAGATTGTATCATTTTTATAACATAATGTCTGTTTTACTGCTGCATAGTTTGCTAAATTGTTTCTTGTTGCCATATAATCACTCCATTTCTTTCTTTTCTCTGTTCACATTATCTATTACATATCATAGAATTGTAAATGCGCCTCCAATTCCGGTGTCATCTTACCACCTGTGCTCAAATAGCGGTCAAATAATGCTCTTTCTTTTTCTTTTCTTCGTTTGCGAAGGATATCGCCTTTCGCAAATAATTCGCCATACATTGGATTCGTGCTTAACTTATCACGAACCGCTGATGTAAATGGTACATAATCGGATAAAATTTTTCTGGATACTTTATTCAAACGGAAATTACCCTGTGCTTCGTATTTCATCCAATTGACATAATCCATCACAAAGACTTCTCTGTAATTATTTTTCGCATGAACTAAGTCTGCTTTTATCTTATCTTTTGCAGAAGCAGAAAGTTCATTGTTTTTACGATAATATTGAATATAGTCATAATATTCCGAAGTCAATGATTTCTCTCTGATGTCATTCCAACGGACACCCATAATCTTGCGGCAAATTTCCCATCGATATTTTCCAATTGTTTCCAACATCAATTGATTTAAATCCGCAATAGTCATGATTGGTAAGATAAATCTTGCAGGCGTATCACGCTTTACACCTGAATTTTCTTGCCACATCATAGCACGACTTCCTACATTTGGCATTAAAATCACTTCCGGCAGAACTTCTTTCATAATCTGAGTACGGTCAACACCATGCTCCGGTGCAACAAAAAGCACCTCTCTAAAGAAGCAGCTATAGTCTTTCTTTCGAATTGAATCTATGCTTTCATTGATTTTTTCAAAAGACATAAACATCTGGTCAACCGAACGCACAAAGTCTTTTTGATGCAATACCGGACAAAATCCCGTGATTCTGCCATAGGTAAGGCGATTGGTGTTTGTAAACATATTTCGAATTTCAAACTGCACCTTTTTTATCTGGTCGTGTTTTAATTCATTCTCCTGCTCTTTGCTGATAATATTCTTCTTACGCTGTTCAAGAAGTTCTCCATGATAATCAACATCAAACTCATTTTTAGACGGTTCTCTTTCCCCACGATAAATACTGTATAACCATTGGTATACAGAATATACGGATGTAAATAACTCGCCTTTTTCTTTGCGTTCTTCCTGCACTTTCTGCTGTTCACGAAGCTGTTTTACGACAGCAATTAAATCTCTGACATTTTCACGGCCTACCATTTCGATATCCAATACGCCAAATTGGAAGAACAATTCTAAAATCATTGGTACATAATGTTCATTTACAGTACGCAAGAATGCTTTTTCATAAATTTCATAGAATATTTTTGTCAGTTCTTTACGAGCCTTTGTTCCCTCCGGTGTCGTCTCCAATGTATCCGCTACCACATCATAAATCGTTACCATACGTTTTACATTTGCAATATCTTCTGCATGATAGCCTGCATATTCCATAATGTATGTAACAAAATCGGTAGATAGAATTTCGTCTGTTGTCATGGTATCTTCTTCTACTGCTTTGACTTGCTGATTTTCCTGCACCAGTTTATTTCCCAAAACATACTGCTCAAAGTTCATATCATTATAATAACGGAAACGTGCATCAATAACAGCTTCTTCAAATAGCTCCGTTGTCTTTAAGAAACTGCTTAATTCACGCACACGTACCTTTGGCATAATGTGGTTAATTTCTTTGTATGCAAGACTTAATGATAAATCATACCAAAGTTCAAGCAGGTCATCCCCTTCGCAAATGAGGTAGTCTTTAGAAGTATTGATAAACTCTATCATTGCATCCGTATCACAGAGCATACGGCTCATATAATCGGAAAGACGCATGATTTCTCCAATGCAGAGACTCTGTTTATGATTATAGAAAGATAGCATCGTTTTTTCCGGAATCTCAAAAAGCTCATGTAAATAATCCATTTCCCACGTTGTCACGATTTCCGGAACACAAAATTGCTGCATCATACCCACAATCGTGATTTCCTTAATTGGAACAGAAGCATGTGAGCAATACACTTCATATTCTGCATATTGTTTTGTAACGAATTCTATTAAGCTCCTAGTTCTTTTTTCAAATGCAATATATTTCTCATAAATCTGCTTGCATTCCATAATTGCTGCGTGTAAAAATGCATAACAGTATTTTGGCTGTTCTTTAAAAATCGCCTTGAAATCATCTGAGTTTTCATATTTATAAGAGGCAACCAGACAATCCTCTTTTACAATATAATCCCCACAAAAACTTCCATGAACGCTTTCCATGAACCCAATTACGGAACCAGCTCCAAAATTCATTTCATTTTGCCTTGTTTTTAAAACAACAGAACCTCGGATAATAATGTAGATAGCCTTCATCGGCTCGTCTTTGTGAATTAAATATTCATCCTTTTTTAACTGTACAACTACCATCTACGTTACCTCACTTTGTAACAAACATTTACCAATTTTATAGTATTCTATCATAAAAAGTCCAAATGTACTATTATTTTTTTTGGTTTCTGGAAAATTTTTTGTTACTGTTCAGACAGTACTTAGCATTTACTGCTAAGTACATATGAAAATGTGAATTATGCAAGTAAAAATCCATATATTATTTCGGCAATTCCCATTTAGAAAAAAGACCGGTTTTTTCTAAAATTTCGTTTTCTATCAATATCCTGACTTCCTCGGATATTCCCGATAAATCTGCCGGTTTTAACAAAAGTTCCTGCTTTTCCGGTAAATAAGAAGGATTTTTTCGTAATATAACATTATGTGCTTTACAAATCTGACTTGCAAAAGTGAGTACTACATTCTGATTGACACTATCTGCGACCTGTATTCGCCATCCGGTCTGATTCGCTATACGCTGCAGGATATCTTGCACTCTTATTCCAAGTTGCGGAGACAAAAACGCAATCTGCAAAAATTCCCCTTGTGCATCTGTTTGAATTCCTTTTTTATATGGAAGTACTTTTTCTCCCTGAAATTCTGCTTCTATACAGCTAAATGCCAAATTCTGTTCTAACGGTTTTATCGGTTTTTCCGGATAGATATTTTCCCTCTTTTTTCCTTGATATTGTGTTTTTTCCTTAACCGAAACATTTTTTCCTTCATAAAGCAAGAAATAGCCTGTTAAATCTTCAAATTCCTGACACAATTCTTCTAATTCTTTTTCCATAACTGAATTATTAAATGTCAACATCACACTACTCTCCTGCTTACGAATGGAAATTTTACGCAGATTCGTTCCCAAACGTTCTGATAAAAACGTCTGCATGGCATATTCATTTGGTTCTAAATTTCGAAATACCTTCCATCCTGTTCGTCCCAGAAATTCTTCCGCCAAAGTATCAAACTTCTTATCTGCTAACTTTGGAAAATCAAATACCAACTGCAGCTCTTTCCGTTCTTGAAAACAACTGATTTTCTTATAAGGATAATCTATGAACCATTCTGCTGCAAACTTCATAATTGAATTTTGATCCATGCCATTATTCTTTTGCTGCATTTCCTCTATTTGTTCTTGTGTTGAACATTGAAACAAAAATAATCTTTTTGCATCCCGTGAAAAATAAATTGATTCATTCAGTATTTGTTCAAAGGAAATAAGCATTTTCTCTTCCTCTATACTTTTTCCATACCAGACAAAAGCTAAATCTTTAACTGTAAACTTATACCCTGCATAATATTTCTGAATATAATCATACAATTCTTTCGAAAAACTTTCTTTTTCCCAGAAATCATCTTTCCTTTGCATTGTATATTGATAAACCTTCTTCAACTGTTTACGGGGACTGCGTAAATAAACTATTTCGCTGTCACCGGTTTCGGGTGTATAAATTTTGGTTCTATAATCCATCTCCAACTCTGTTACCATTCCTTCTAACACCGTACTGTCACCATGCACCAGAAATATATGTCTGGCAGAAAGCCTTTCCAGTAACCCTTGAATCTCTGACTTATCTCCATGAGCTGATAATGATACCTTTTTCAAAGTACATCGAACGGGAACCCTATGTTCATTCACCGTCAGAAAACGTTCTTCTTCCTCCGATTCCAATAATTGCTGAATCTGACGTCCTGGTGCTTCCTCGTCCTGATATCCTGTAATGATAATATAGCCATTTTCCATGGATGCTATTTTTTCTGCATATATGGCACTAGGACCACCTGTAAGCATTCCTGAGCTTGCCACAAAAATTTTTGCCTCATTGCCATTCAAAAGTTCCATTCTGTCATCTTTTATTCCAACCGGCAAAATCTCATCAGAGTAAAATATATCATTTCCCTTCTCAATTTTCTTCGCCAGCATATTTTTCAGATACCACGGATGCCGACTATAAACCGCATTCATATCCCGCACCATGCCATCTGCATAAATTCTGACTTTGGGTATTTCACCTTTATTCATTGCTCTCTTTAAAATCAGAAGAACTTCTTGTGCTCTTCCCAAAGCAAAGGCCGGAATCACCATTTTTCCTTTTTTCTCTATACATTCTTTTACAACTTCTACTAACGCTTTTTCTTCTACTTGGCGATTTGCATGAAGCTTATCCCCATACGTTGCTTCTGTAATTATTACATCCGGGCGTAATTTTGGAACTCTTATTCCTTCAATTGTATTTTGGGAAAATCCCGAAAAATCTCCGGTATAAAAAAGACTTCCTTCTTTACTTTCCAGAAAAATACAGGCAGCTCCTGCAATATGTCCTGCCTGATACATTGTAAGTCTTATTCCCGGAAGAATTTCTAAAGTTTCTTCAAACCGACAACCATGCATACGAGTAAATAATGCTTCCACATCTGTTGCTGCGTATACCGGAATTCCTTCTTCCTTCCTGTTCATAAGCTTAATACTGTCATATAATAACACTCTTGTTAAATCAATAGTCATGACAGTAGCATATATGGGTGTTAGTGGATATTCTTTACTTATTAACGGTAGTGTTCCTGTATGATCCATATGTGCATGAGAAATAATAATGGCATCTACTCCACCCAATTCCTGTATTTTCCGAAAATCCGGCAAGGGATCTTTTCCTGCACTCTGCCGAATCCCACAATCTAATAACACCTTATATCCGTTCAATTCAATTAGAATGGCACTAGCTCCAATTTCTTTTGCTCCGCCTAAAAAATGTAATTTTATTTCTATTGGTTTTTTAATCTCATCCATTTTAATCTTCCTATTCTTCTTCTTTTTGTATACTCGCTATGGTGCGTTTATGATTTCTCCAAGACTTTTACCTATTTTCTATCCAATCAACACTTTTTTCCCTTCAAATGCAAAACCATACTTATGGATTTTATCTTCTGCAATTCCTTTTGCTATTAATGAAGCGGCATATTCTTTTTCTTCTATCTGTTTTAAAGCTGCTCCCACTGTTTCTTTTAAATCTTTTTCATCATCCGGGTCATGTACTTTAAATTCTAAAATAAAGGCATCTTTCGCCTTATCCTTTGGTTCTATCATCACATCATATCTGCCAAAACCACTTTCACGATTGGAAGTGACTACATACTCTCTGGCTAGTTCTACAATCAATCCTAACACAAAACCATGATAAAAGCGTTCCGGTGCTTCGTCCGACGGTCGTTTTCCTGAATCGAAATAACTAAAAACATCTCTTGCCACACGATTCATATAAACATTCATCTCTTTGATGTTTCCTCGAAGCATGGCTTTTACAAAATCATTATAATTTCCTTGCGTTTCCCCAAACCAATCATTTACCATTCGTAAAAACATTTGCTTTACTTCATAATTCGTAATTGCCAGTTCATATTCCGGATATGCGGTTTCTTCCATTTCATTTCCTTTCTCATAAGAAATTACTTTTAAATAACCACTTGCTAGCAAAAGACTCCAAATAGAACTTTCATTTCTATCTAATTGATGATACACGATTTGCTCATCTATTGGACAACAAATTGTTTTTCCATGCAAAAGGTCTTCAAAGGTTGTTTTTATTGTTTTATTTCCCTCTTGAATTAACTTGCTCACAAGACCATTTCCACTTGTATTCACCCAATAAGGAGCATATTTTCCTTTATCTAAAAAATTAAGTACAGACCATGGATTATAAATATCTGTATGATTTCCAAAAATAAATCCATCGTACCAATATTTCACTTTTTCTTTCTCTGTTCTCAAGCCACATTTTTCTAATGCCATGAATACTTCTTCTTCTGTAAATCCAAATGCGGTTTCATATTTATCAGCTGTAGTTGTAACTACTTCTAAATGATTTAAATCGGAAAAAATAGACTCTTTACTTACTCTTGTAATTCCAGTCATAAGACCTCTTTCCATATATGGATTTGTCTTAAATGTGGAATTAAACAAACTTCTGGTAAAGTATACCAATTCTTCCCAAAAACCATATACATAGGCTTCCTGCATGGGTGTGTCATACTCATCTAATAGAATAATTACTTTTTTTCCATAATATTGAGACAAAAATTTACATAATTTATAAATTGCTTGTGTAGCCGTAGTTTCTTTCATTTCCATGTTTACAGAACTAAAAAAATCTGCTTCTGTACCATTTAAGATATTTTTATCAAGAAAAAATCTGTTTTCTTCATATAATTCTACTATTATTTGATAGATTTTCTGTTTTGCACCTTCATAGTTATTCTCTTTGACGTTTGCAAATGATAAATTAATAACCGGATAAGTACCCTGTAATAATTGATATTTTTCATCTTTCCAAATATCACATTTTTCAAACAAATCTCCTCTTTCTACATGACGATTCGAAAAAAAATAATCTAACATACTCATATTCAAAGTTTTTCCAAAACGACGCGGACGGGTAATCAAGGTTACACTATCCCCACTTTCCCACCATTCCTTGATAAAATTCGTCTTATCAATATAAAAATAATTATTTATAATAATTGTTTCAAAATTTTGTATACCAATTGCAACCTTTTTTCTCATAAACCCTCCATAGTTATTTTCCTCTTTAATATTAATGGGATATTCGCAGTTTATTTGGCAAAACTTGTACTTCAAATCTCCAAGTATCCTTTTTCATCATTATAGCATCTTAAAGATTAAATATATATATACTTTGGGGATAAATTTAAGCAAATTATCTAAAATCTAATCTTTTATAAAAACCACACTACTATCGTAAAACCTCAAACGCATTATACAAATCCAACTTCCCATAGCCCCATTCCGTATTCGGATAACTCACATTACTTTCTCTTTCACATCCACGAATCAAAAAATTTTTCACTTCCACCGAATTCATAACAGGAGCATTTCCCCTCAAAATCCCCCATTCCAACACAAGTGCACTTGCACCTGCGGTAATGGCGGCAGCTACACTTGTTCCTGTAAGGGTTACATAGTTGTTTCGAAGCCCTGCACCACTTACTCCTACACAAGGTGCACAAAAATCCGGCTTTATTCTTCCTTTTCCATCAAATCCTCTTCCTGATTCCAGATAGATGGCTTTGGTGAGTGCATCATAACCGCCTACCGTAATAGGCGTAAAAGAAGTGGATGGTGTAGTTATCGTGGTATCGGGATTTGGACTGATAAATGTTACATCCGGCTCATTCAGACTGCGAACCGGAAGCCAGATGTGAAAGTTTCCGGTTATTGCATTTTCAGGATATACAAGTACTGTCCAAATGCCTTTTACGGGATTGGAAAAGCGGAAAAATACCAATAAATCCCCACTTTCCCGTCCTGCAATTCGATAATTGATAGTTAGCCTTGTATTTTCAAAAACAAAATTTGTGGTTTGTGTATCTTGGGCTATGGGAAATGTGCCTTGTGTCTGCTGTCCTGTAGGTGACTGCACCACTACCCGCACAAGCTCCGGGGCATATGACCATAATTCCATACAAAACCCTTCCACATTTTCTTCTACGTTTAATTCTACTGTTACCGGAGTAAGAACGGAACTTGCCTGCCCAAAAAAGTGATGTCTTGCATTGCCTTCATTTCCTGCTGCAATTGCTATCGTACGTCTGCGAAAAGCACCTATATCATTTAAATACACTGATAATGGTCCCGTTCCCACATGACTTCCCTGATTGCTTCCCAAACCTATTAAAATTACAAGCGGTCTATTTTCTCTTTCTGCTACGCTCTGTAAATATGCGACTGCTGCCATAATATCATTTTCCTGATAGATAGGTGCATCGGGAGGTGCAAAGAAGAATTCCCTTAAATATGGTTTTGCCTGTTTTAATTTGACTACTACAAGTTCTGATTCCGGAGCCGCTCCTACAAAATCATTGGCTGTATCTTCATTTCCTGCTGCAATACTTGCCAAAAACGTACCATGCCCTATTTCATCTCTTTGCAAAACAATTTCATACGGATTATCCGATGCAAGTGCGGCATTTATCTCAGCTTTTTCATAAACTCTTCCATATAAAAATGCCTGATTTTGTGATGCATTTTGATTTTGTCTATTTTCCGAATCATTGCTTTCTTCACTTTGATCCCAATCAGAACCACCGGCTTAGCCGGTGGTTTGCTCACGCCCTATAAGGGCTTGTTACCGGCAAAGCCACCCACTCTTTCGCTGTTCTTTCTGCTCTCGACTGTGAATATCCCTGATTTATGTAGGTTTGTATCTTGTCATCCAGTATCTCCTGCTGTTCTTCCGCTGTTCTATAGCCTTCCCGAACAACAGGGTACACTCCTTCTACTCTTGCTGCATCAAACATTTCCTGCAAGTACGGATAAATTCTGCTGTCTACCTTCTGACCATTTGATAATTCTGTCAATTCTACACTATAATCTTCCGGCAATTCATTCCACCTATTCACAACAATTAAATTCCATTCCTCAGAAACCTGAATCTCATTTGTATTGCTCAATCTGGAATAAGCATCACCAATTAACTGACATAAGATTAACAGCAGATATACTGTAACTACTACTTTCAGTAATTTTACAATCCATTTTCCTTTTTTCTTCTTTGTTGCCATATTTTTTCTATGCCTTCAATCTTCTTGACCAATTCCTTATGGCAAAAGGCATACAACAAATACCTATCAATACAGGAACTGTAACTAACAGATAAGGCGACCATACAAAATAGCCAAAGATATTAAATGTATTTGTTCTGAAAATATCCGCACTACTGCCAACTAAGGGTAACAAATCCAATGCCTTTTGCAATTCATATGGAAGATATTCTGCGATCATCATTGGACCATAAACACAAGCCAGACTAAACAACAATGCAAGTACATTATTTTTCACGGTAGCAGATATAAACATTACAACACCTAAATCTGCAACCATACTTCCAAGAAGCTGTGACCATCCTTCTACCCATTCATAACGGAAAGGTTTCTCTACATCCTGCTCCATATTAAGCAGATATTCTTTTTCAGCTCCTTTCTTGTCCACTATTTTCCCAAAAATCTTCAACCGCCTGTTGTCTTCTCTCATAAAATCCGGTCAGCTTATCAGTATTAACATAACTTATCATTGTTTGATATGTGCCTGTTTCACGAAGCTCAGGATACAACGTACCAAGCCAGCTATTGATAATTCCCCAATCCGTTTTTTCTAACTCTATTTCCATACCGGCAGTTTCCAACTGCTGATAGTGTTTGCACCCTACATATTATTTTCATCATTTCCATATCAAATCCAAGCAATCCACAAAAGAATATTTAGTTACCGTTTGGATATTCATACTTAAATCAACCCGATTACCTTTTTTACCGGATACAATGTAGCAACGAAATACATATCAAAATCTTCTAAGTTATCCGCTACGATAAATAGGTACAAATTTTATCAAATTTACACAAATTTATACTGTGTCTGCTTTCACAATACAGACTTCCTGGTTCTTCGTGTCCGATTTTGCCACAGCTACTTTCGTTTGGTCTAACACTCCACAGGCGTTCATTCCCCAGTAGCGATAGGTACTCTTTCTTGTATCTGTTTTTCAACTCATACTATCTGATACATTGCTAAATTCATACTTGCATTATAATCTCGGTCTATGATTAGTCCACATCTTTGGCATTTATAGATGCGGTCTTTTAACTTCAAATCTTTCTTTATATTTCCACAACAAGAACATTTTTTGGAACTTGGATACCAGCGGTCTGCTTCTACAAATGCAATTCCATATTTTTTGCATTTATATTGTAGCATTCTCTTACATTCATAGAATTTCTGTTGTGCGATTGCTTTCGAAAGATGTCTGTTTTTCATCATGCCTTTTACATTCAAGTGTTCCATTACAATTCGAGATGGCTTGGTTCTCACTATCT
>CALAST010000102.1 GCA_937889225.1 uncultured Lachnobacterium sp.
TATTTTCTATTGCAGTACTTTCTGTTTCTCAAAAAACTCATCAATCATCTTTACAATCTGGTCCGGTTTGGTTGTTTTTAAAATATATCCTTCCGGTTTTAATGCCATTACTTGCGTAATACTTTCTCTATCATTTTTTCCAGTCAGAAAAATAACAGGAATATCACTAAAATCCCTCTCGGTACGAATCATTTCCAATACCTGTTTTCCATTGATAACCGGCATTTCATAGTCAAGAAGTACCAAATCAGGTTTATTCGTAGACAGATATTTAATTGCCATTGCTCCTGAATTTGCCAAAATAACCTGATAGCTTTCTTCCAGCCAACCTTTTACATTACGAAGCATTGCACCGGAATCATCCACTACAAGGATTTTCTTTTTCTTATCATTTCCGAATAATTCTATGTATTCTTCCATTTCACTTACTACATTTTTTATATCAATCGGACGCGTAAATTCCTTTTTAATAAAATTTCTTGAAATAAGAGAACGAATTGTCGCAATTTCATTCGAATCATCTATTACAAAAATCGGAATATTTTCTTCCAAAGCCCTGTCTCTTACATAAATAAATACCTGTTTATTTTTCAAAAGTGTTTCATCCGCATAAATTAAAATTCCGTTAATCTGCGATTGAATCATGTTCATTTTACTAATGTCTGCTCCATAACTTAACACACGAAAACCCGCATTTTGCAACTGGTCTTCCAATGAAATAGTAAAATAACTTCGAAGTTCTGATACAATTAATATATTGTTCATAATCTGTATTTCCTTTCCTAGCAACTATCCAAACTATAATTATATTCGTTCAATAAATATAAATCACTAATTGCCTTTTTTACATTTTTCCTCTTGGCTACTCATAAGTACATAATCGCTTTCTTGATTCGGTTAAGCTCTTTACTTATTTTCCAATTCCGAAATCAGCTGTCCGCAAATTTCCATAACTTCTTCCATTGCCACATCCGCAACATAGGCACTTAAACTTTCTACTTTGCTCTGGCAATCTTGTGGAAATACATATGTTTCCAACCTATGCATGGCTTCATCTGCTCCATCCAAATCAAAACAATCCATGGAATCTTTTAATAACCTTAAATCTTCGATGATTGTTTCCATCGGAACACGTTCTTTATCTTGTTCTAACATTCTGCCATACGGTTCTAAAATCGGTTTATAGCTTCTGTACAATGATAACACACTCGGTGTCTCTTTTTCCAGTATTTTCTGTTCTTCTGCATTGCCAAGCTGCTCTAATCGATAAAATTTCTCTGACAGTTCCATCGCACCTATCATGCGTGCCGTGCTTTTCAATGCGTGTACCTCTATAGTGTAGTCCTTAAGCATACCATCTGCAAGACATTTTTCAATTTTTGTAGCTTTTTGGTCAATCAATTTATAAAAATCCCCTAATAAACTAAAGAATAATTCCTCAGAACCGGAATTTTCAATACCTTCCTGCACATTCAGACCTTCGATTTGTAACTTATCCTCTTCTTTGTCTGAAAGCTGCTCATCTGCATTCTGACATAAATGAGCACTACTTTCAAAAATCACTTTATTATTCTCTTCCATTAATTCGTCCGGAAGCCATTTTTTAATACATTTGCAGATTGCCTTTATTTTGATTGGTTTTGCTACAAAGTCATTTAGTCCATTCTTCTTAAAGATTTCCCTTGCATCTGTGGTAGCGTTTGCAGTTAAGGCAACAATTGGCAAGTTCTTATAATATTCTTCCGAAAGTGCCCTTACCGCTTTTGTAACCTCTACTCCATCCATTCCCGGCATCATATGGTCCATAAATACAATATCATAGTGTTTCTGTTTGATTTTCTGTAAGGCTTTTTTTCCACCATCTGCTGTCTCAATCTGCATTTGCAATGGTGCGAGCAAACCTTTTGCTACCTTCAAGTTCATTTCATTATCATCTACAATCAAAATTTTTGCCTTTGGTGCAATGAAACTTAATTCATCTTCTTCATTTACGCTTTGCATTTCTTCATTATTAATAATCTGGCAAAAATTCAAACTGTAAAGAGGTTTATTCACAAGCAATGCTTTGATATCTTTCATATTCTGCTGCATCGGATTTTGCAATACGCATAACTTGGTATTCCAAAGTTTGAGTTTTTGCTTTTGTTCCACAGAAAGATTCTCGATATCATCCGTAAAAAAGAAATTCATTGGCGTATTGCTTTCCATTGCTTCTTCGATTGTAATTGTGTGGATTCCATATGTTTTTGCAACATTCTGATAAGAATCACGTGTATAAACATTGCTCAGTTTGCCGCCTATTACCAGCTCTTCTGTTTTCAACTGCTTAATCGCAGCCGCCGGTTTTTCACTACGTTTCTTTTGTGAAAGGGAAAACCAGAAAGTACTGCCTTTTCCATAAGTGCTTTCTACACCAATCGTTCCACCCATCAATTCCACAAGCTGCTTACAAATAGACAATCCTAATCCTGTACCTTCTTTGTAGCGGTTCATCTTCATATCCACCTGTTGGAACGAGCCAAACAATTTTCCAATATCTTCTTCCTTGATTCCCTGTCCGGAATCTTCAATCCTAAAGTAAAGTTGGCAATTATCATCTTCTGCTTCTTGCATCTTTACCGAAAGTTTTACATAGCCTTCATCCGTAAATTTAATGGCATTATTCATAAGATTAATGATTACCTGACGGATTCTCTTGTCATCTCCAAAGAGCTTCTTCGGGAGTTTTTTATCAATATCATATAATAACTCCACTTCTTTTTCTCCGATACGGTTTAAAAAAATCATAGATAAATCATGGAATAACGACATTGGTTCATAAATATCTTCGATAATTTCCATTTTTCCTGATTCAATTTTGGAAAAGTCCAAAATATCGTTAATAATCGTAAGAAGTGCATTCCCCGAACTTTTGATATTATTTAAATATTCCTTATCGTGTTTCGGTAAATCTTCACGTAAAAGAATCTCCGTCATTCCTACAATTGCGTTCATTGGTGTACGGATTTCGTGCGACATATTTGACATAAACATGGATTTTGCTTCATTTGCCTGCTCTGCACGTTCTTTTTCTACTTCTAACTGCTCCAAAAGTACAAGCTCCTCTGTAATATCAATCAAAAGCAAACCATATCCGGCAACTTTGCCTCTCTGTTCCAACTCTGCAATTCTTTTGCTGTAACGTCGACCTTTTATTTCAATATCGTCTTCTTGCGATTCCAATAATGCTTTCAGTTCGTCAGAAACAATTTTTCGGCTTTTTAAAGATTTCAATTCCGGAAAAATTTCTTTTGCGTATGCATTTGCATCCAAAAAACCATACATTTTATCCGTTACAATTAGGGCATTATCCGTATGCTCAATTACCCATTCGCGACCTCTGTCTGTCACTTGGAAAAACTCACCTCTTAGCACACTTAAAATAATGGAAAGAATGGATAAAGAAGAAAAAATCGGAAATACATCATAAGGGAACTGATATAAAAGCATCAATATTAAAGGTACAGCCACTAAAAACTGTGCACCTACCAGTTTTGCAATATTTTCCTTTACTTCCACTACTTTTGTTGTAAACATTTTTATCATGCTTAGAATAATGCCAATAAATAAAAGCATACTAATAATGCAATTATGAACCATATATAACGTTCCCGGTACATATTCCACAAAAATAAATCCATTCGCTGCTTCCAAAAAACGAAGCTCCTCAAATATGAAGTGATAAGGGTCTCCAATCCACATACATGCCAAAACGAGCATTTCTAACACGGCAAATCCTGTAAGAAACCCCGTTCTCCATTTTCCAAATTCAAACCCCAGATATGTGAACAAAAACAGCATAAAAGAAAAATAAAAAAATGCATTTGCCATATACTGAACTTTGAGTGCCATAAATGCTTCATCAAAATTTTTTGCCATAATAAGCAGCAAATAAGTCGCATTAATAAATAAACATCCGATATTTGTCAGCATCAGACTCATAGACACCTTGCTTTGCTCCTTTCGGAATAAAGCAATGCATCCCATCAATGGAACTGCAATTCCAATAAACTGTATGATTTGTCCAAAAATAAAAAATGCCATGTTGTATTCCCTCGCTTCAAACTATAGTCCCAGTTCTTCCGTCAACGCAAGAATCTTTGGACCAATACGTTCTCGCTCTTTCTCTGTAATTTTCTTAAATAAAGGATATGCCAATGCCATAAGCACTGCTCCAAAACAACCTATCACAATACCAACTACAAATAACGTTTCACCCCAGACAAGCGTACAGCTTAACCCTACTCCAAAAATAAGGCATCCAATCAAACCAACAATAATGCCTACCATTGTGCCTTTTTTGGTAACTGATTTGTCGAGTTCCCTTATCTGTTCAATTTTACTGTTTTCTTTTGGAAGATACTTACTTCTTATTTTCTTAATTTCTTCCTGCTGTGAGGCAGAATAAGTATATTCAAAAGTTTCATTCTGATTGTTCATACGCTAATGTCTCCTCATAACTACGTTTTGCTCCGGCTATCATCATTGCCGCCATTGTGTTGATTGTAATACAAATAGCGACTCCTGTTAAAATATTCATAAGTTTTGCATCAAATTCTCCGCCTTCACTAAATTGCGTAATAAGTGCTACCTGCATTGTAAAGATGGAAACTAACGCTTTTGCTAAATCAATACGTTTTACGGCTGAATACATCGGATTATGCAGCTTTCGATATTTTACCACATTAATGACTGCTATTGTAAAACAGTAAACCGTATATGTAGCAATTCCAAATATCATAATTCCCGGATACGATATTGTATGATTCTCCACCACGACAATTCCTACAAGTACACTAATTGCGATATTTAAAAGCATCATTAACCACCCACACGCCTGATAGCTTCGCAAATCCTTTTGCCGCAACTCCATTTCCGTTCCGCTTTTCTTCGCAATCTCTTCCTGATATAAAATAAGAAAGCTCATCACGCTAAGAATGCTATTATATCCCGCCATAGCAAGTAACCATTGGGAACGATAGAGAACGCCTGTTATAATTTTAAATAATGCAAATGCCATATTCGTGGCAAGTTTTAGATATAGCTTGCTTTTTATGATTTTTTCAGCATCCTTTTCATCCTTCACCACTTTCCGTTTTATTTCCTGTATCTTTTTTATTAACTGTGGAATTTTGGCACACACCACTACCAATGTATAAAAAGAAAATGCATAAAACATAATTGCCGAAATAGATTCTTCCAGTTGCTTTACAAATATATAAATCAGTCCCACTAAAGTCAGATTAAACATAAGACAAATCACAATCGGATGTGGGAAAAGAAGTGTCATGGCACATTTTTTCCATGGAAAGCCTTCTTTTTGTTTTGTTTCTACCTGCTCGTTATAAAGCGGATTTTCCGATTCCTCTAATATTGCTTTTTCTTTCACTTTTCTACTCATGCATACACCTTGCGAGTTTTACCATAAAACAGCTTCCCTCACCAAGTTTGCTGCTTACGGAAATCTCCCCTTTGCAGATATCAATTACTCGTTTTACTAATGCTAACCCAAGTCCGTTTCCTTTTGTTGCATGAGAAGTATCTCCTTGGTAAAATTTTTTAAAAATATTTTGCCCGGTCTGTGGAGTCATGCCGCATCCCGTATCTTTTACTTCCACATACGCATATGTCTCGTCTGCCAATAGCCGAAGCGTTACCATTCCACCCTCCTCCGTAAATTTCAAAGCATTAGAAATAAGGTTATTCCATACCAGACTTAAAAGCTCCTTATCTGCTTCCACATAAACTTCATCCATCAGTTCCGTTTCAATCTCAATATTCTTTTGCTCCCATACGCTTTCAAATTCGAGCATACATTCACAAAGTTGTTCACACAAATCATATTTTTCGGTATTTGGATAAATCTGCTGATTTTCCAGTTTATTCATTTTTAAAATATTTACAACTAATGCGGATAAACGTTTTGTTTGCTCAGTTACCGCTTTTGCATACTCCAAACGTTTTTCTTCCGCTAAATCCGGTGTCTGTAAAAGTGTTCCATAATTTTGCATGACCGCAAGTGGTGTCTTTAATTCATGAGATACATTTGCCACAAAATCCGTTCGAAGCGTTTCTACACCGGACAATTCTTCTATCATATGATTAATGGATGTAATAATTTCATCATACTCATTGCCGCTATCCGGACCTTTTATATAATCAATTCTTGCAGAAAAATCGCCGGCTATCACTTTATCCAAAGCATCTTGTATCCCTTTTATCGGCTTTAACACCATTTCTTTCCGATAAATTGTATCTATACATGTAAATAATACTGCTAATACCAACACATTTCCGGAAATAACCATAATTGCATGGTTGCCATTTTCCACATAGCTAAAAAACAGAATAAAATTTACGATAACAATAAAGCTAAATAATAAGATTCCCATTGCAAACCGGCTTAAACATCTTAGATATTTTTTGCTCATATATTTCCTCTTCTTATTTATTCAGTACCTTCATAAATACAATGCAAAAATCCATTTCAATTGCTTCGCAATGGGATTTTTGCACGCCTGAATCACTTTCTTACGCACAAAACAGCAACTGTTTTGTGCTGTACTGAATAGTTACTCCTCTTCTTACTTTTATTTCAAAACTGCCTTATATCCAAGTCCATGCACCGTCACAATTTCAAAATCCTTGCAGGCAGATGTCTTATCTCGAATTTTTGTCATATACACATCCACAGTTCTTGGTCCGGATGGCGATTCCGCATCCCAAAATTCCTCCATCAATTTTGTTCGTGTAAAAGTTTTCTTTGGGTAAGACAACAATTTATATAAAATATCAAATTCTCTTACGGTAAGAATAATTTCTTCCCCATCCAAATATGCACTATATTCTTCCGAATCCAATACTAATTTTCCAATCACTAATTTTTTATTGGAAGCAATCTTAGCCCGACGAAGCAATGCCTCCATACGAAGCAAAAGTTCTTCCAAATCGATTGGTTTTACCATATAATCATCAATTCCTGCACGAAATCCCTTTCGTTTCGACTCAAAATCATCGCGTGCTGTCACGAAAATAATCGGAATTTCTTTATTGATTTCCCTTACATTTTCCGCAAATTCATATCCATCCGTTCCCGGCATCATAATATCGGAAATGATTAGGTCAAATACGGTTTCATACATTTTATCATAGGCTTCTTCCGGCTCTAACGCTCCTTGTGCCTCAAAACCGTTTTTGTTTAAATATGTACATAATGTGTGATTTAATTCTTTATCATCTTCTACAACTAAAATTTGAAACATAAAATTTCCCCCATATACTTAAAATTTATAGTACTATGCTACTTGCTTATAACCAAATAACGCTCTCACTGTTTCGGTTAAACACTAATACAAAAATAGTGTAACATAAAAATGTTTACAAAACGTTAATTTTTTAAATTTTCCTAAAAAATTAGAATAATTAATCTGTAAAGCGCACAAAAAAATAATAAAACATCGCCGCATAAAAGACCAAAATCTTAAATGCGACGATTTCCATTATTTTTATAATATATGAATCACTTATATTGCTATTTGTCTTATAAACCAAAATTTTTAGCAAAAAACTAAATTTTCTTATAACACCTATAACAATGCATCATCTCATCTTCTGTAATCTCTTGCTTGGAATAATACATCTTTTTCACAATCTCCATATAGGTTCTCCAATCCTCTTTGGAAACAGCAGAAAACGTTTCTTCTAATAACATGCCATACTCCATATCACTAAGCGTTCTGCGATAGAGTCCTGCTTTTAAAACATTCTCTTTTCCAATTGCCTTTAGTCCATGCAACCATAAATACCTATATATCCTGCGATTAATACGTTTTACAGCCTTTCTAGTCTGTTTTTGTTTGATTTCCATTTCCAACACATTCACATAATATACATGCATTCGCTTTCCTGCAAAAACAGAAACTGCCAAAACCAAAGCTCCACTAACAATCCATAAAATAGCCCTCAAATTTTTTGCAATAAAATCCACCACTTGTGCAAACTTATCAGAAAACCACCTTTCAATTCCGGATAT
The DNA here is from genome assembly GCA_937889225.1 of uncultured Lachnobacterium sp. GTDB lineage: Bacteria > Bacillota > Clostridia > Lachnospirales > Lachnospiraceae > Roseburia. The sequence continues at coordinate 8,072 of CALAST010000102.1, forward strand.
GCCACCTGATTTTCCGACATCTTGACTAATCTGTTCTGTTTCTGAGTTTTCCTGTTCCGTTTCTAAACCTTGTGTATTATTTTCACTTTGCTGTTCCTCAGACTCGCTTTCCATCGGATTCTCTGTTTCATTCACGGTTTCTGTCTGCTGTGTTTCTGTCTCTGAATTTAATTCCTCATTTTCTGATTCTTGTGGTCTTTGTTGCGTTGGAAGCAATCCATTAGAAGAATCATATCCGGGAGTTACTTCAAATGGAACCCATCCCATATAATCCAGATAAATTTCTACCCATGCATGAGCATGATAATCCTGCACATTTGCATGATAATTTTTTGTTTCTTCCACCCATACAAAATCGGATGGTCTTACCACATATCCGGAAGCATATCGAGCCGGAACACCTAATTCCCTTAATAACAAAGTTGCCGAACTTGCAAAATGCATACAATATCCCTCATAACTTTTTGTCATAGCAAATGTAATCGGGTCTTCCCCAAAAGGTAAGTTATCTAAAACCAGATTATAGGACATCGTTTCACTTAAATAGTTTGCCACAAAAGAAGCTAAAGTCTGACGATATAAATTGTCATTCATTGCTTGTTCCATTTCTGCTTCCTGTTGTTTGGAAATTCCATTCAAATTAGACCCTTCCCAAACTTCAATCCACTCCGCATTTCCTAAGATTCCATTTATTCTTTCCCTTATTATCTCTGCCGCTTCCGAAATAACTTCCATATCGCTTGGAACATCGTTATACATAGCAGCCACCTGATTATACCATTTCCTTCTTTCTATAGAATCCGTTCCCGTTAGAGCATACATATTCCATATTACGGATGTCATATTCCCTCTCATAAATCCTGTTACGGAAACAGATGTATCTGTCATCGATTTTTTCAATAAATAATCACCAAAAAATGAATATTCTTCATCAAGTGTTTTATAATCGAATACGTAAGGTACATATGCCGTATTCCCAATATTTTTTTTATAAGAAATGACATACTGATTTTGCTTATTTACTCCGCCTTCTTCCACACTTTCAGAAGACATACTAGAAACAACTTCACTTTGTTCCAGGATTACAAAAGGCATACGAGAAACAAACTGTGCCATTTCTGCTTCATCATATCCGTTTTTTGCACAGGCTTCTAAAAAAATGCTGTCATCCCTATCCCATGTACCATTTCTATATTCCGTTCCATAAAATCCTTTTAAATACAGATTCATTTCAGGCGTATATTCGGCCTCCACTTCTAAAATTAATTTTCCTGTATACTGTGGAGTTCGGTTATTCAAATTCTCTGTTGAAAACTGAAAATCCCATCCTCTAAAAAATTCCTCTATGGAAGAAGGAATATTCAAATTTTCCTGCCAAGCCAAAACATCCTGCTTTTTTTCCTGCCAATCTGCAATTGGATTTTTAAATAAAATTCCTGCTGTATAAAGTGAAACTACTGATAATGCGAAAGCCATCACTTTTGTAAAAATAACTTCTAGTTGATAATTTCGTCTTCCTTTCCTTGCAAAAATTTGTACAGCTTCTCTTTGCTCTATGGAAAGTAACAATACCGTTCCTATAAACAAATATAAAATTCCATTTTCCTTCGGAGAATGCCCTACCAACAACTGCATAATAAGTGCTGCCATTGGAAAGAATGCATAGAAAATACGTTTTCGCAATAAATGGGCGTTTCCCCAAACAACAAGCCACCCTGCAACAGCAATTATAAAGAATGTCTGTGGCATATAATTTCCGGTAGCATCTATGACAATATAATTCGTTCCATAATATGCATTCCAATCTCTAATATACACCTCTGCAATCGAAAGAAAGCCTTCTTGTAAAAGTTTGGGATTTTTTAGGATTTCCAAAAATCCGGTTTTAAAAGAGTCTGTTAAAATTTGTGGATACCCCTCCCTTACAATATGAAAAAAAGACAGCCAAAGAAATCCTATGGCTATCCATAGGAAAGCTATCTCCCAAAAACGATTTCTGATATCTCCTTTTTCTTTTTTATCACAATAAAAGTTCCAGTTCCTTACACGCATGTTCTATCTTCTTTGCATTTCGTTTTACCATAATTTCTCCATTACAGCAAAAGTTCCAATTTCTTATATATAAGTTCTATCTGCTTCACATCTTAGTTTTCACTAATTTTTCTATCACAATAAAAGTTCAAGTTCTTTACACCCATCTTCTATGTTCTTTGCATCTAGTTTTGAAAAAAATTCTCCATCGCAATAAATCTGCAAATCACCACTGATACATATATCATGAAGATAGATTTCACCTTTGTATTTTTCCTGATACTCAGCCCGAATATCTGTTTTTTCTATAAAATTTACGTCTGTCAGATAATGATTTAAAAACAAATAATAACTTTCTTCATCATCCACACGAACACGCGTAATATCTTCCTTTTCTTTACTATACCATGCCACAAAATGCGGACATTTTGCATCCATAAGGCTAAACGATAGGGATACAAAAAGTTCCAAAAAAGCATTTATTGACATCGTTTTTATTCTCTTAGCTTCTGCTAACAAAACAATCGAACAGGCTTTTGGCAAACCATTTTCTTTTACCATAAGTTCATCCATTTTTGCACTCAGCTTCCAATGAATATTCTGTAACTTATCTTTTGGCTGATAACTTCTTATTTCAAATATCTCCGTCACATCATGACCTGCATGCATTTCATCATAAACTTCCGCATCTGCCACAAAATGCCTTGTACTTTCTGAAAGTTTCACACCCACCGCATGAATTTTCGGCATTACCAACACATTTCCCATATCTTTACATGTTTTATTCACAAACAACAGTCCCATTATGGAATAGATTCGCATCTTTTTTATACAAATTTCATGATTTCCAACTTGTTGCAGTACAATTTTAGAGTCAAACGATTCTGTTCCACAAGGAGCTGCGGAAATGGAAACCCAATCTGAAGTCTCTCTTTTTTCGAATGCATTTTTTATGCCTATACATACCCGCACTCGTCCGGCAGGCAAAATACCTTTATTTTTTATACAAATCCCCAGATGAAACGGATTTTCCTGCTCTGCAATGGAAATTGGAATTTCCATATGTGCCAAAATCGTCATATAGCGATAAATAAGTTCTGCTGTCGAAACCAACAGTAATAAAAGCAATGCAAATCCAACTAACAAAATCTTCCCATTGACATATATAATTCCATAATAAAAACAAACTGCTATAATAAGCAGCACCGTTACGATATTACACACGATAATTCTTTTTCTCCATATAAACTGCCGGCTGTTTGACATCTCTTAATACATCTTTTAAAACCGCTTCTTCCGTTACGTGACTCACTCTCGCTTTTGTATTTAAAACAATACGATGCTTTCCAATATCCAAAAATACATGATATACATCTTCCGGTGTCACATATTCTCTTCCCTGCAAAAAAGCCCACGCTTTCACCATACGCACACCGGCAATCGTGCCTCGCGGACTGATACCAAGTTCAATATATGGATTTTCCCTTGTACTTTGCACTAACTTACAGATATATGTATATACCTTATCATGAATATGGATATTTTCTACAAAAGTCTGTAATTTTAGTAAATTTTCCGCATCTAAAATTTTTCGCACGGAAGCAATCTCGCTCTTAATGCTCTTTCCTTTTGCAATCGCAATTTCGCTTTCCATATCGGGATATCCCATACTCATACAAATCATAAAACGGTCTAACTGCGATTCCGGCAAAAGTTGTGTTCCTGCACTTCCCTTTGGGTTTTGCGTTGCCATTACAATAAAAGGAATTGGCACAGGATGACTCACGCCATCTACTGTTACCATGCCTTCTTCCATTACTTCTAAAAGTGCTGACTGTGTTTTTGGCGAAGTACGGTTAATTTCATCTGCCAAAAACAGATTACACATAATTGTTCCCTCATGATACGTAAATGTTCCTGTTTCTTTCTGGTACATGGAAAACCCTAGAATATCTGCCGGCATAACATCCGGTGTAAACTGCACTCTATGATTTTCCAGTCCTAATGCATTCGAAAAAGCTACCGCAAGCGTTGTTTTCCCAACTCCCGGCACATCTTCAATCAAAATATGTCCCCCTGCCAAAATTGCTGCAAAGGCTTTTTTTATACAATCATCTTTTCCGGTAATGACTCGTTTGACTTCTTCCATTACCAGATTTGCTCCTTCATATGCTGTTGCCATAAATCTCTCCATATTTCTCTTATGTTTATATCAAGCGGATATTCCCAATCCGCTATGCTACTTGCTCATACCCGAATAGCTACTTTCTTGATTCGGTTAAACTTGCATTTTATTATACATGATTTTCTACCTATTATCTACTACGCAGAATAAATTTCCAAGTCTGCAAACAATTTCTGTTAATTCATTCGTCTTATATGCTTTCGAGTATATTTAGAAGTAGGTATACCTAAAAATCCAACGCACTTTAACTGTTGAAGTATTAGGAAACAGAACATAATGTCTTCTCCAGGAATCGCAAAATCGTATCTTTATACACCTTTCTATCCACAAAATAACTCATCCCATGCCCTGCATCTTTTACAAGCACCAGTTCCACATGGTCACATGCCGCATCCCGACACGCCTTGCTCATTTCACAAGGCACAAACCTATCATCGTCTCCATGCACAATTAATATTGGAATATTACTATTTTTTATCGCTTCCACCGCAGAGGCTTCTTCCAAATCAAATTTTCCAATCACCTTAGCACCCCATTTTGCTATCCAATAAGTCGGCACTACCGGAAAATGCAATGCTTTCATAACTGTACAAAGAATCTCTTTTGGTGACGAATATGGACAATCTGCCACAATTCCTCTTACATTCTCAGGAAGTCCCACATCTGCCGCCATAAGCACCGTAGCTGCTCCCATAGAAAGACCGGAAAGCAAAATCTTCGTTTCTTTTCCAAGTCTCTCTATTCCATAATTTACCCAACTAAGCACATCATAACGTTCCTTCACACCAAATGTAATGCATGTACCCTCACTCATTCCATGTGCTCGTTGGTCTACCAAAAGCACATTGCAGCCCATTTCTCGCCCATGACGAAAAACTCCATTTCCATCTCTTAAACTGCTGCACCGATACCCATGAAAAAAAATAATCAGAGGTGCATCATCTGCCATATGATAATACTTTCCTGCCAATTTCAATCCATCAAATGAAGTAGTATACACCAGTTCATATGGCACACCCAACACCTCATCTATTGCTTCTCTGATATATTTACTGTAAGGCTGAAACTGTTCACCCTTTGGAATCGAATAATTTCCACTCATATATGCTTTTCGCCCTGAAAAACACACATCATACACTATCAAAAATGATGCAATTATCACAAAAATAAACACAACAATAAAAACGACCATTCTTATTACCTCAAATAAAAAACGAAATCTCTAAATCTTGCTATTTTTAGTATTCCTGTATTTTATCACTTTATACCGAAATCCGTCTATTCTATTTAAGGTATTGGTGCAAAAATGAAAAAAGCGGGGTATAGAATCAAATTTTTTGTTTTCTATACCCCATATGCCTCTCAAATTTCATTTTATTATAGAATATTGCAGATAAACATATATTTATCTACTTTTACTCCTGTCATTTGTGTAAAACAGAATCCCGAAATCCACATTCTCTACTTATATTTCTCCATCGCTTCTTCCATCGTCATACCTGCTGCAATGGCTTCTTTTCTTGCACCATTAATCGCTTGAATTTCTTTCATTCTTGCACCTGTCAGTTCATACCCTTTCATAGACACTAATGTTGCAGCCCATGCAAGCATTGGAATGACACAGAATAAGATAATTACCAGCCAATTCATTCCTTCTGCATATGGAGTTTCCGCTGTTGGCAGCTTTTCCAAACCAATACAAGAAACTGCAACCCCAACTACAGTAGCAGACAAAGAAGATACTAATTTATCCACCAATGAGAACAATGTCCCCATAATACCAGGTATGTATTTGCCGGAACGATAGGTTTCATAGTCGGAACAATCTGCTACCATTGGAATCGGCATATCGGCTGTTGCATAATAAGCACCATAGCCAATACCAAAGCAAAGAATAAATGCAATCGTATAGAAATTAAGCGAAATTCCATTTTCACTCATAATGCTAAAATTCAATACGGGATTGCCCTGTTGCCATAACATAAGCAGAGCAAATACACCAATATAACAGATAAATGCAATTCTTACATATTTTACCAATGATGCTTTCTGTCCCTCTTTCTGCGATGTACGAACTGTTAACATGAAAAATGGTACAGAAAATACATAGCCTAATACCATCATTGGCAAATATAATCCATCATAGTTACCCATCATACATCCGTA
>CALAST010000103.1 GCA_937889225.1 uncultured Lachnobacterium sp.
ATAAAGCATTTTTCGAAAATGACAGGTTATAAAATAAATTTACCTTTCAAAGCTGGCCAGAAATTGATTGACTTAACAAGAATAATGATATAATATACTAATATAAAGAAATAAAACAAGAAACTATTTATTCGTTTTATGTTTAAGCAAGCAGATACCCGCTAGACGGTTGAGCCTATATGTGGTGTATAAGGCTAATATATAACATTTATTAACACAAAGTAACCGCTACTCATGGCGGTTATTTTTGTGTGTAAATTTATCAAAAAAACGTACTATGTAGGTCGTGAATAAACCACTTATAATCCTACCAATAATTCCAATCATAAATTCAACAACATCTGTCACGGTATCTTATCTCCTTTCTTTCGTATTTCCTTGAAAGGATATCTATAAGATAAACAAACATTACTGTTCTGATGTGACTCAAAACCGCCTAACCGTCTTTATCTAGCCGAAATAAACACGTTGGGTACTGCTTGCAGCCTTATTATAATGCCGTTGGTATATTTTGTCAAAATTTATTTTCCTAATTTTCAGAAAACTATTGGAGAAATATACAAAATATTGTAAAATGATTTGGAGTTATCATAATTTTACGTTTGATATTTGGAGGAATTGTTATGAATTTACATAAAATCGGCTTTATTGGACTTGGTCTAATTGGAGGTTCGATAGCAAAAAAGATAAAAGCAAATCACTCTGATTGCAATATTATCGCAACGGCATATCGAGAAACTACAGTAAAAGATGCTTATGAAATGGGGCTTATTTCCAATAATGCCTTACTTCCAATTTCAGCTTTTTCAGACTGCGATATCATTTTTTTATGTGCTCCGGTAGAAAGAAATTTAGACTACTTACGCCAATTAAAAGACGTAATCAAAAAAGATTGTATCATCACAGATGTTGGAAGCACCAAAGGACAAATACATAAAGAAGTCATTTCACTTGGATTAGAAGAACAATTTATTGGCGGACATCCTATGACAGGCTCTGAAAAAACCGGAATTCACAATGCCAATATTTATCTGTTGGAAAATGCATATTATATCATTACACCAACTGCCAAAAACACAGAAGAACAAATAAACGAATTCTATCAGTTTGTAAAAGAATTGGGTTCTATTCCTCTTATTTTGGATTACAATGCCCACGATTATGCAACTGCTTCCATCAGCCATTTACCGCATATGATTGCTTACACGCTCGTAAATTTGGTAAAAGACATTGATGACGAAAAGGAAACCATGAAAACAATTGCAGCTGGCGGATTTAAAGATATTACACGTATCGCTTCATCTTCTCCGGTTATGTGGGAAAGTATCTGCTCTACGAACAAAGAACAGCTTTTAAAATTAATGGATTTATATATGGATTCTTTGCAGGAACTTCGAAATGATATTGATGCCTCAAATTCCAAAGTCCTTATGGAAAAGTTTCAAAGTGCAAAAGATTACCGTGATTCCATTGCCGTTCCGGGTGTAAAATCCCACAATCGTATCCATGAAATCTATCTGGATTTAGCAGACGAAGCCGGGGGAATTGCTATTATTGCAAGCATTCTTGCATTTAAAGGGATTAGCATTAAAAATATTGGAATTATTCATAACCGTGAATTTGAAGAAGGTGTACTTCGAATTGAATTTTATGAAGAAGATGCACTAGAGCTGGCAGTAACACTTTTAAAAGAAAAAAATTATGTGATTTATAAACGATAAAACGTAAAATATGTAAAATGATTGTGTTCAGAGTAGTTTCATTATAAATTTTTGTTTGTTTACATATTAATACAGGGCATATAGAGCTTTTTAACTCCATATACCCTGTATTATTTTTTATTTGGGCGTATTTCCTTTATTTATATACACACTCATTATAAAGCAGATACTCGAAATCCGCTATAGAATATACAATTAATACAACGCTTCTTCCAATGTTTCAAAATAATTTTCAAATGTTTTTCGAGTACAAGACGGGTTCTTAATTTTAATTCCCTCCGTCACAACTCCCGGCATAGAAAATGCCATGGCAACACGATGGTCTTCGTAAGTCTCTATTGTGCAGGCTGTTGGCTTTCCCGGAAGGATAAATATATTATCCGCTTGAAAAATTGCTGAAACACCCATTCTCATCAAATTATCGAGAATAGCATGGATACGGTCACATTCCTGATAACGAATATGTCCAACATTCATAATGCATACTTTCGATGCTGCAAATGGAGCGATTGCCGCAAGTGTAAGTGCTTGGTCTGAGAAACTGGATAAATCAAAAGAACCACCTGCCAAAAACGCATTTGGAGGTATCATGACAACTCCGTCCGGTTCTTCAATAATCGCACATCCCATCCGAACAAGTACTTTCAAAAATTTGATATCTCCCTGCAAACAGTTCATATGTACATTTTTTACTTTTACATTCACTTTCAAAAGAGGTGAAAGTCCATAAAAATAACATGCTGCAGATACATCAGGCTCAATCCGGTACTCTCTCGCTTGATAAGTGTTTTCGGTAACTTTATGGTAACTGTTGTTGTTATGGACAGCAATTGATACACCAAATTGTTTCATCATTTTAATTGTCATATCCACATAAGTCATTCCGTGAGTACCACTCACGCGAATTGCAAAGTTTTCCGGCAAAAGAACGGAATTAATCAGTAACGCACTTAAAAATTGACTGCTTTTTTCAACATCAATCAATGTATAATTCTTTTTGCAGGAAAAATTTCCGATAATAAATGGAAAGTGATATGGTTCTTCTTCATATATAATTTCAGAACCAATTTCTTCGAGCGCAGTCAAAAGTTCTTTCATAGGACGCTTTTTCATTTGCTCGGATGCATTTATGCGATATCGCCCTTTAGAAAGCCCCAAAAATGCGGTTAAGAAACGGGCTGCTGTTCCCGCACTTCCTACGTAAATCGCCCCATCTATATGGATATCTTCATTAGTACTAGAGTTTGTCGGCTTCCTGCCGTGCTTTTCTTGCCTGTTCATCCAATTCGAAGTGTTTTCGCATGGAATTGCTCCTCCGAATCCTTCTACTGTGACAGTTTTATGTTCCTCGTCAATTTCCACAGGAAATCCAAGGTCTTTAAGTGCCTGCATAAAATGGCGGGAATCATCACTAAATAAAACGCCCTTTAGTATGCTCTTGCCTTTTGCAAGTGCTGCAAGCAAAAGTGCTCTGTTCGTAATGCTTTTTGAACCTGGCACTTCGGTTACAATGTCATGGGGTTTTTCTACTTTTTTTACTTTATATATATTATCTGTTATCATATGCACACACTATTCTTGCTTATTTTCTTTTGCATTTTCAAACATGTCGTAAATATCAAATTTAATGGCATCTTTGTCATTCATTCCAATAAATTTAGCACCATAGTTATAAGAACCATCTGCAAGCTGCACTCTGCGAACAATTTCCAAAATAGTCTCAACTACAGCTTTGGACCAAATTTGCAATTGTGCATCGTAATAAGTTCCTACTTCTAATAATTCCGGTGAAATAAATCCAATGCCGCCATGAGAAGCATCGGTTACTTCCACATCCAAGTCTAATGTCCTATTGTTTTCAGCATTTGTAATTGGCTTTAAAACCAAATTTACATGTAATTCATGACGTTTGTCTCTTCTTTTTTCATGCATGATAATATCCCCTTTAACACTACAGAAATACTTTTGTTTTCATAAAATTACTCCTGCAATTTTAATATTATTTTATAATTACCTATTTTTTTATACTTTCTCATTACACTTATGATAATTTTAGTATAATTGATGTTATAGCATATAGGAAAAGTAATCATTAATTTTATCTTATTACATTTGACATAAATTTACAAGTCGGAATTGATACTAATGTATCAGCATGGCGTCACCAAAACTGAAAAAGCGATATTTTTCCTCAACCGCCTGTTTATATGCTGCAAGTACATGTTCTCTGCCGGCTAAAGCAGAAACAAGCATAACAAGTGTAGATTCCGGCAAATGAAAATTTGTAATTAGTGCATCAATCACTTTAAACTGATATCCTGGATAAATAAATATCTCCGTCCATCCACTACATGCAGTTAAACGTCCGTTTTCATCTGCTGCTGATTCTAATGTTCGTGTACTTGTTGTGCCAACGGAAATGACACGTTTTCCATTTTCCTTTGCACGATTAATTTTATCTGCTTCTGACTGTTCAATATTATAAAATTCCGAATGCATATGATGATTCAACAAATTATCTTCTTTTACAGGACGGAATGTTCCAAGACCTACATGCAACGTCACTTCGGCAATTTCCACACCTTTTGCTTTTACAGCTTCCAACAATTCAGGCGTAAAATGAAGCCCTGCTGTCGGTGCAGCCGCAGAACCGTCGTGTTTTGCATAGACAGTCTGATAACGGTTTTTGTCCTGTAATTGATGTGTAATATAAGGTGGAAGCGGCATTTGACCAAGCTGGTCTAAAATTTCTTCAAAAATTCCTTCATAATGGAATTGAATTAAACGGTTTCCTTCTTCTACGATATCGATTACTTCACCAACTAACAATCCATCTCCGAAAATAATTTTTGTTCCCGGTTTGGCTTTCTTTCCCGGTTTTACCAATGTTTCCCACACATCATTTTCTTTTCGTTTTAAAAGAAGTACCTCAATTGTTGCACCCGTTCCTTCCCTTACGCCCATCAGGCGAGCTGGAATTACTTTTGTGTTATTGATAACCAGACAATCGCCTTCTTCCAGATAATCTAATATATCACGAAAAACATGATGCTCCACATCACCTGTCTGTCTATCAAGTACAAGCAAACGGGAACTGGAACGGTCTTCTAAAGGGTCTTGTGCAATCAGTTCTTCCGGTAAATCAAAATAAAAATCTGATTTTAATAATTGTTCCATAACATCTCCATATTGATAGAATTACCCCATGCAAGATGAGGCAATTCTAAAGTGTTTCTATTTTTAGCTACGCAACTGAGCTCCTACATTCTTGCCAAGCTGTTTTAAAATTTTCTTTACGAATGCATCTACGGATTCTGTTGTAAATGCTTCATCCTTTGGAGTAAACACAATGCTGAATGCCATACTCTTTTGGTTCTCTGCAATCTGAGCACCTTCATAAATATCAAATAATTGAATGCTTGTAATATATTTGCAAGCTGCTTTCATAACGGTTTCAATTTCACCGCAAGTTACATTTTTATCAACTACGATAGCTAAGTCACGCTGTTCTTCCGGGAATTTTGGGAGCGGAGTAAATACGGATTTCTTGCCATACCATTGTGATAATGTCTGTAAATCCATTTCCATAATGTATGCAGGTGTACGAAGGTCACATTCATCTGCGATATCATAAGCCAATTTTCCAAAATATCCGATTGTTTCACCATTGCAGCTAATGGAAGCTGTCTGATATGGATGTAAAAATGTGTTGCTTGTCGGTGCATATTCAAATGTAAGATGAAGTACATCTGCTACTTTTTCTGCAATGCCTTTCATAGTATAGAAAGATTCTTTTTCGCCAAATAATGCAACACAAAGTGTTTCTCTTTCATCAGGATAAGCTACAAGCGGAAGTTCACCAGGGATGAATTTTCTTGCCACTTCAAACAATCTGCCTTCTAAGTTGCCTTTTTTCTGATTACGTGCAACCGCATGAATCATAGAAGCTGCCAATGTGGTTCTCATTAAAGACAATTCTTCGCTGATTGGGTTCATAATACGGATTGCATGGCGTTCCGTTGCATCTTCCTGAAGTTTTAACATATCTAAATCAGATGGGGAGAAGAAGGAGTAATGGATACATTCATGTGCTCCTACGCTGCAAAGTGCTTTCTTCAAACGAAGAACGGTTTTCTGTTCTAAGTTTTCTCCACCTGTGGTAACTGCTGCACTTGCAAGGAATGTCGGAACAATATGTTCATATCCATAAAGACGAATCACTTCTTCTGCGATATCCTGATATCCTTCAATATCTTCACGGAATGCAGGAATCTGTAAAGTTAAATTGTCGCCATCAATTTTTGGCTCAAAATTCAAATTGTTCATAATGCGAAGAATATCTTCGTTTGGAACGACAATACCTAAGCATTTGTTCACTCTGTCAATGCTTACTGTAAGCTCTTTTGGTTCTACGCTGTTACCGGAATTTACATCTACATGGGTAGAAGCCACTTTGCCACAACCTAATTCTTCCATTAAGTGAAGTGCTCGTTTCATTGCCAAAACAGTAGAATATTCATCTACACCTTTTGCATAACGTGCACTCGAATCGGAAGATTTTCCAACGCTTCTGGAAGTTCTGCGGATATTGTCACGAGCAAATTTTGCACATTCGAATAATACGGTATTTGTGTTTTCACGGATTTCAGAGTTCAATCCACCCATAACCCCTGCCAATGCGACCGGTTTTACGCCATCGCAAATTAACATATTTGCATCGGTAAGTGTCAATTCATCTTCATCTAATGTCACGATTTTTTCACCATTATTTGCACGACGAACATGGATTTTGTTTCCTTCTAATGTTGTACAATCAAATGCATGCATTGGCTGACCAAGCTCTTTTAAAATATAGTTTGTGATGTCAACTACATTCGAAATAGCGTTAATACCTACAAGCTCTAATCTTCTTCTCATCCAAAGTGGAGATTCTTCAATTTTTACATCCGTCACATAATGAGCACTATATCTTGGGCAAAGGTCAGGACAATCTACTTCTACGGTAAATCCATCTAATGTTTCCCCTGATTCCGTAAAGCTGATATCAAGCGGTTTTAATGGTTTTTCTAATACAGCAGCTACTTCTCTTGCGATACCATAAATACTCTGGCAATCTGGGCGGTTTGCAGTAATCGAAATATCAAAAATCCAATCATCCAAACCTAAGATTGGTTTTACATCTGCCCCTACTTCTGCATCATCCGGCAAAACAAGAAGTCCATTGTAACCTGCACCCGGATACATATTTTCACTTACGCCTAATTCTACACCGGAACAAAGCATACCATGCGATTCATGACCTCTTAATTTGCCTTTTCCAATTGTCATAACACCTTCTACGGTTTTATGGTCTTTTGCTGTTGCATAAACGGTTGCACCTACTAAAGCTGCTGGGAATTTACCACCTGCTTTTACGTTATCTGCACCACAGCAAATCTGGAATGTGCCATGTTGTCCGCAATCCACCTGACATACATGTAAATGTGTATCCGGAATTGGCTCGCAAGTCAATACATGTCCAACTACAACCCTACTAATATCTTTTCCAACTTCATATAATTCTTCTACTTCGAAACCACAAGAAAATAATTTTTCTTCTAATTCCTGTGGCGTAATATCGATATCCACATAATCCTTTAACCAACTAAGTGGTGTAATCATATCTTTCTACCATGCCTTTCTCTTTATTTATCATTTAACTGATTCAACACTTTAATATCAGACTCAAACAACAACTTAATGTTATTAATACCATATTTTAACATAGCAGTACGTTCAATACCGATACCAAATGCAAGACCGCTGTATTCTTCCGGGTCAATACCGCAGTTTTCCAAAACTTTGTTATTTACAATACCTGCACCTAAAATTTCAATCCAGCCTGTCCCTTTGCAAAGTTTACATCCTTTTCCACCACATTCGAAACAACTGCAATCCACTTCTACGGATGGTTCTGTAAATGGGAAATACGATGGACGCAATCTCGTTTTCGTACCTTCTCCGTAAATTTTCTCTACGAATTTGTCCAACATCCCCTGTAAATCACATAAAGTAATGCCTTTGTCTACAACAAGACCTTCCATTTGTGAGAACATTGGTGAATGTGTTGCATCATCGTCAGAACGGAATACTTTACCCGGAGATAAAATCTTAATTGGCGGTTTGGAGTTTTCCATAACATGAATCTGACCTGCAGAAGTCTGTGTACGAAGTAAAAATTCCGGTGATACGTAAAATGTATCCTGCATATCTCTTGCCGGATGGTCTTGTGGTGTATTTAAAGCTGTGAAATTATAGTAATCCGTTTCAATTTCTGTACCTTCGTAAATTTCAAATCCCATTCCTGCGAAAATATCAATAATTTCATTACGAACTAAGGTAATTGGATGTAAGTTCCCTTCTTTTGTGGTTACAGCCGGTAAAGAAATATCAATCTTTTCTGATTCATATCGTTCCTGTAACTCTTTTGCTTTCATTTTTTCATCTAATCCCAAAATGAAGTTCAATGCCCATTCTTTTAACTCGTTTACGCCTTTACCATAAGCGGCTTTTTCTTCTTTTGGAATATTTTTCATTTCTTTCATCAAAAGACCGATTTTTCCGGTCTTTCCATCTAAGAATTTTTTTCTGAATTCATAGACTTCTTTTGCAGAAGTAAGTTCTTCTGCACCCGCAATAATTTCCTGCTTAATTGCTTCTAAATTTGCGTTCATTGCTTTCTCTCCTTTTAAAATTTGATAAATTAAAACGAAGTGCTTTCCCACTTTACCAAATAAAAAATCCCTTGTATGCTAAATAACATACAAGGGACGAACAAATTCCGTGGTACCACCCTTTTTTCTGTAACTATTTTTGTTTACAGACACTCTTTCCTGCGTAACGTGCAGCATTCGTCACAAACTACTGAATCATAAAACGTTCATCTGTGCAGCTCCTGTGGGAAATTCGATTCCTATCTTACCTTAAGGGAACTTTCAGCCGCCGATTCCCTCTCTCTGAAAAAAGCATAGTTCACTACTGATACACATTCATTGCCTTTAGTTAATATAGTTAAAATCTTTTCATATTTTAACATAAGCGATGAAAAACTGCAAGTTTTTTCTTATTCAATTTTCTTAATTGCTACATTACTATAATAATATTTTACAATCTCTTTATATCCAAATCCTTTCTTTGCCATTGCATTTGCTCCATACTGACTTAAGCCAATTCCGTGCCCAAAACCACCGCCTTGCAACGTAATCGTGCCATTTTCTGTATGCAATACCTCAAAACATGCACTTGGCAATGTAGAAAAATCGGTTCGGATAGATTCGTTATTTAACACTATTTCTGAAAGATAATTCCCCAATTTATTTCGAATTTCCCCCTCTTTTATCAGGGTTTCCTGTCCGTTTTCATAATGTAACAACAATTCTGTAATGTAACCGGCATTGTTTCGCTTTTGGACTTCTATAGATTGCAGCAATCCCTTTTGTGTGTCTTTGATTTGTGAAATATCCAATTTTGCCTGCCATCGATAATAAGGTGATTCTGTGTCATAACAGTCATATGTATTTCTTATGTAATTAGAAAAATCACCGTTCTGGGATAAATTCAACTGATTTGCCGTATCCAATCCCATTACGGAAATATAGGCTCTATTATCTGTTCCCCACACAGAAAGGTCATTTGTAACACCCGGACTTGTAGAATAATAATAACAGGTAATTAATGAGCCATTACACGAAACAACCTCTCTTTTTGTTTCTTCTACTGCCAAATTTGTTTTTTCGGAAGGCACTTGTTTATGGTATACCTGAAAAGAAGTGCTATCGTCCATATTTGCACCATATTTCGCATAAGAAGCATTATGCATTTGTGCATAGGCATAAGTTCTTGCACATACAGCTTGTGCTTTTAGTGCTTCCGGTTCGAACGAAGATGGCATTTCCGATGGAAGCACATATTTTAAATAAGTTTCCATATCCACAGTATTTATCAAAATAATCCCCTCTTCCGTTTGCAAAATCCGAAAACTTCCCTGATATGCTTCTCCTGATGTTGCTCCATTCGCATCGCAAAGAAAAAGTCCCTGTTCATCGGTCACTTCTAATACGTTTATATTTTGTGCCTGCATTTGTGCTTTTGCAGAAATAACTTCTTGTGTGGATTGCTTTTTTACATAAACATCCGAATAAAATAAGGAGTTTCCATTTTTAATAATGACGCGAACATCTTGCGGCATAGTATCTTCTTCCAATAAAATAGCAGACACTTGTCCCTCTTGCAAGATACATTTGATTTTTGAAGCTCCAATTACAAATGCACCCCAATCAGTTTGTTGTACATTGCCTTCTATTATTTTATAGACAGGAACATCTTCTTTGCGGTTCAGCACATTTGTATTATCAAGTGTCAATGTGTTTTCGTTATAACTGGTTAGTACACCTGTTTTTCCATCGGGTTTTAGCCGAATTTTTGAAATGTCCATTCCATCTATGACAATATCTGCAATTCCAAAAAGTTCTTCTGAGCTCTCCCCCTCCACCGTATATATTTCATTTTTATGTAAAAATGTTATTTTTTTCTCTTTTGAAGAAATTAAAAATGCATTTTCTAAGATAACAGTTTCTCCTGTTTCCAAAGACTGTTGAAAAAACCATGGTCCGTCTTGTTTTACGGAGGCTTCTTTTGCATCTTTCATTAGTTTTGATAAAATCATTCCTGTTGCAATCAGACTAACGATTACAAGTACAATCAAAAGTAACAGCATTTTTTTTAGTTTTCTGTCAAATTTCATAAAATTTCCGGTTGTCAAAACAACCATTCTCCTTTCTCTTGAAAAATCTTACTTGACACTTGATAAAGCTATCTATGAGCATCCTTTGTATATAAAGGATAATGTCACCCCCTATTAACAACCACTATAAACAAATTAGAATAATCCACATAACATTCATTTATTTTCTGATAAGTAATATAAAAGGAGCTACTTAATTAAAAGCAGCTCCTTAATCTTATGTGACTTGAAATCTTCTGTATATCAAAAGTCCTTTGTACTTCAAAAGTCTTTTGTAAAAACCCAAAATGCCGTTTCCTACAATTTAGACCCCTAGCAAAAAGGCTAGGTGGGTGACCGCAGCTTACTTTCTGCCTTCCGCTGATACGAGGCGGCCTGACATCCGGCAAGTCATATAGGAATCCCGTAAAAGGTAATGTAGGTTCTAAATATATAGGATTGTCGTACATTTCAGGTATTTTTACCATTAACAAATCTAAATTTCTTTTGTATGAACTTATTATACTGTAAACCTGCCAGTAATTCAATAGGAAAATTTTGAAATATTTATATAAATTTTTTTAGTAAAATTTAGGCAAAAAAACTTTTAAAAGCATTGCCTTATATTTTTTCTTGGTGTAAAATAAATCATAAAGTATCGGAAAGGAGTTCGCATATGAACATTAACAATGCAAGAATCTTGATATGCGACGATTCAATTTTAGCTCGCAAACAATTAAAAGACATTATTTTAACTGTCGGAAATCCGACTATTGTAGAAGCAAGCGATGGTGCAAAAGCAGTTGCCGCTTATAAGGAACACAAACCTGATTTTGTTTTTTTGGACATTGTAATGCCAAATATGGATGGCAATGCTGCGATTAAACAAATTATGGAATTTGATTCACATGCAAAGATTGTTGTTGTATCTTCTGTCGGAACAACAGCACAATTAAAAAGTGCCATTGAGGCGGGTGTTTTAGACTTCGTACAGAAACCACTTGCCGAAGTCCACGTTACTCATATACTGGAAAAATATTTACTAGGGGATTAAACTATGTATACGCAATTTTTCGGAAATTATTTAATTTCCAGAGAATTAATTACACACGAACAATTAATTAGTGCTCTTTCAAGACAAAACCATGAAGTTGTGCATCTTAGTACGTTGGCACTTTATTCCGGTTTTATGTCTCCTTACGAAGTGGAAGAAATTACAGAATTACAACTTATGGAAGGTCGAAAATTTAGTGAACTGTCCATTGAAAAAGGTTATCTTACCAAAGAGCAGGTTTTGGAGCTGCTTCGTTCAGAAAGTCCAAACTTTTTGGTTATTGGACAAATCCTCTTACGAGACGGCATTTTCACCTACAAAAGTTTAAGCGAAGCTTTTATTGATTATCGCTCTTCCAGCGAATTTTTTGAATTAGAATTAGATGATAAAAACTGTGATTTTGTTCAAAAATTAATTGACAGCTTTTTAATTTTATCTGAATCGGCAATCTCAACATTTGGAAAGACTTATTTGACATTGTTATTTAACAATTTGATTCGTAATATCGGAGATGATTTCACTGCACTTCCACCTACACAGGTAACAGAATTTTCTTGTCATAATTGCGTAAAACAAGCTGTTATGGGCAATTATAATTTAAATTCATATATCTGCATGGGAGATGGAACTGCACTCTCTTTTGCGGAACGTTATGCAAGAGAGCCATTTAATGAAGTAAATGAATATGTAAAAGCTTGTTTAGAAGATTTCTTAAATGTACATAACGGATTATTTCTTGTAAATGCGTCGAACAACGATGCTAATGAACTTACTTTAGGATTTCCACAAGTTCCGGAAGATATTATCATGGTATTTGAAAATCCAACTTACTATTTCCCTGTGATGTATCCATTTGGAACTGTTCATTTCTTAATAGAACTTCAAAACATTAATGAAATAGAAAGTATTTATCTCTAAAACGTATTTATTCAGTACCTTCATAAATACGATGCAAAAATCCATTCCAGATTGCTT
>CALAST010000104.1 GCA_937889225.1 uncultured Lachnobacterium sp.
CCATACATAATTGGCGGACAAGCCGGACGAATATGTACTTCTTTTGCTCCGCTTTGATATAAAAATTCTGTTGTTTCACGAAGCTGCGTTCCTCGAACAATGGAATCGTCAATCAATAATAATTTTTTACCTTCAATCAAGCTCTGTACCGGAATGAGTTTCATGCGGGCAATCATATTTCTCTGCTCCTGACTGGATGGCATGAAAGAACGTGGCCATGTTGGTGTATATTTAATAAATGGTCTGGTAAATGGAATACGGGATTCATTGGAATATCCAATCGCATGCGGTACACCAGAATCCGGTACACCTGCTACACAATCCACATCTACATCATCTCTGCAAGCAAGTCTTCTTCCACACTCATAACGCATCTGTTCTACATTTACGCCTTCATAAGCGGCTGTCGGATACCCATAGTATACCCAAAGGAATGCACACATTTTCATTTCTTCCCCCGGTTCTTTGCACACTTTAATTCCATCCGGTTTCATAAAAACAATTTCACCAGGTCCTAATTCTTTGTAATCAGAATAACCCAAATTTAAATAAGCAAAACTTTCAAAGGAGGCACAATATGCATCTTCTTTCTTTCCAATAACTGCCGGAGTTCTTCCCAAACGGTCACGGGAAATATAAATACCCTCTTTTGTCATAACTAATGCAGTAAGAGAACCTTCTACGCGTTCCTGAAGATAAGTAAGCCCGTCTACAATGGAATCTTTTTGATTGATTACGGCTGCGGCAATTTCTGTTTGGTTAATAATGCTTCCGCTCATTTCTAAAAAATGTGTCTTTCCATTTTCAAAACATTCTTTTACAATTTCATCCGTATTTGCAATTTTACCAACTGTAGTAATTGCAAAACTTCCAAGATGGGAATTTACCAAAAGCGGCTGTGGCTCATAGTCAGAAATACATCCGATTCCTAAATGTCCCTGTAATTCTTCTACATCACTATCAAATTTTGTACGAAACGGAGAATTGGTAATATTGTGAATTGCACGGCTGAATCCGCTTTCTTTATGATATACTGCCATTCCTCCTCGTCTGGTTCCTAAGTGGGAGTGATAATCCGTTCCAAAAAACAAATCTAATGTACATGATTCCTTTGCTGCTACTGCGAAAAATCCGCCCATAATTTTACCTCCGTTTTTTCTGATAATATTAATATTTTTCTTTATACCAATGCCTGTAATGACATATAAAACGAATCCTCCAAATCCGTTCTTGCTGCTTCCTTATGAATGCACGTTGCCTTACAACCTGCGTTCAAATCCACCGAACTATATTAATACTGAAAGTTTTATTCGTCAAATAAAATTTACAAATTCTTTCATTATTTAAACTTATAAATAAATGCATCTCATACTAATTCTATCCGTTTCGCAGATATTTCTAATTCTTGACACTTCAAATAGGTAAAATTCATTACATTGTAAATCACAAAAGTTCAAACACCACTACTATTTATACTTTTTGCGAATCTCCCTAAATCTCTCTTTCCATTCATTGCAAATTCTGAAAGAATCACATATCTTTTGAATCGCTTTTCCGGCAATATTATATTTCAGCGGACAGCCTTCTAAATATGCATAAGTCTTCTCCGGTACATAAATTCCAAGATAAGAAATCAACCATGCTTCAGCCATCTGAACATAATATTCATCATCATCTTTCAATAAGCGAAATAATTTTTCAGCTGCACCATCTTCCTTAACAAGGGTAGGCATAAACATCACATATCCCCATCTTCTGACAAACGGCAATTCATTTTGCACATACTCTTTCGCTTTTACATACGCAAAATCAAAGTTCAACTCTTTGTCTACGAACTGAGAAAGCTGGTCAACATGCCACCAATCCTGTAATTTATCAAAATCTTTTTCAATAAAAGCAAACTTTGCTTCGATTCCCTGCTGTTGTGCAAGCGATACCTGAAAATATGTCCTGTGGTATTCCTGTTTTGACAAAATAATATCTCTAAGAAATGATACATCCTCATGACTCCTAATCAGCCCTCTGTTAAATTTATCTACATCCTTAGTCTTACGGTTACTGCCAAGTTTTATAAACTCCTCTTCGAATTCGGAAAAGTTCATCTCTCATTTTTCCTCGCTTTCATTATCTCATTAGATTTACTCTTTTTATTGTTTTGCGAAAAAGTATCCTTTCGTCAAAATCCTTTGCTTTTTAATTAGTTCAACTTTAAAGGCTTTTTCCATCTTTCTTATATACTTCTGATGTAGGTGGCAAATGGGTGGAAAATGCCACCTTGTAACACGATTGTTCCATGACAGAATTTTAGCATATTTCTCTATTTTGGACAACTTATATAATCGCTTCACAATTGTTTAAAATGTCTCTTTTCAGCCCCTCTCCATCTGTCCAATTTTCAATGCCAACAATTATTGTTGTTTCTTTTACTTACAGTCGAGTAGATATGCTCCTTACGAAGCATACCCCTCACAGAATCCGAACGTGCGGCTTTCCCGCATTCGGCTCTTTACAAA
>CALAST010000105.1 GCA_937889225.1 uncultured Lachnobacterium sp.
ATATCCATAAATCGGAATCCCTTGTTCGCTTCGTTGCAGAAAGCTGTAAAATAGAAACAGAATTAGGACAAAAAGGGAAAAGCGGTATTTTAAAAAATATGGAAACCAGAGCAGAGTTCCTTCACGATACCTCACATCGGATACGATTTGTGTATACACCAAAACATAGTTCTTGGATGAATCAGATTGAAATATGGTTTGGTATTATCAATCGAAAACTGTTAAAAAGAAAAAGTTATTCCACAATTGAAGAATTGGAAAACAGTATTCGATGTTTTATCGAACAGTATAATGTTACCGCACATCCATTCCGTTGGACCTATGCAGGGATTCCTTTAAAAATTTAATTCACTATTATTTATGCAATGTTGTACTAGTGATTCTTTAGTAATATTAATTGTTATATTTTCACGTGAATAGACATATTTCCGAATCATCTCTGCATTAGATACAAGTGTTCCTTCCAAAGTTTCCGGGTCATTTAATTGCAAATTAATGTTTTTATGAATTCCTTCACTAATATGAAATCCTTGTTCAAGGAAAAAAATCCTTGTTGACTTTACAATTTCATCTATATCTGTTTCTAATAAACCGGAATAATTTACTGCTATAATGAGTTGTTCTAATAATTTCATATCACCTTTACCTCAATTTACTCTTAACCATATTATTATCTATATTTATTTGTTAAAAATAACTAATATACACTATTTCATATGATATGTAATACCTTACAAAATTAACCGCTATAATCAAATATCAACTCTTATGATGTTGTGAATAAATTTATCCACAACATCATAAGTTCTTTCTAATACTTATTCAAATTCTCCATATATTGATTTTTTATATCAAATCCATACTCTTTTGCAGATGCCCATCCTCGACCTCGTATGATTCCATAGGTTCCGTCTGCTTTCGTTCCCCATTCCGTGTACGGATTTTCCTGGATTCCAAGCCATTCTACATATGGAGCGATACCTCTTTGCACTAAATTAAATCTTGGGTCTACACATACTTGATTGAGAGCAGCATCACATGCATAGGCTTTCAAGTGCTGCACTTGTGCCCGAATTCCTGTACGCACATCCGGGAATGATGCTCCACTTGCACCGCCATCTACTGCTCCAATTCCTGCAAAATTATACTGTGAAATATCTACTTGTCCACCAAATCTTAAGAAACCTGTTTCTAACATGGCTTGACTAAACGCAACTTCCGGATTTACACCTTCTGCCACACATTCCTCTATATAAATTTGACAGAATGTAGTAATATCCGGTGCATCCGAATTTTGATAAAATTCCGGATAGGTAGCTCTTGCGTTATAGTAAGCAGCCATCTGTTCGGCTGTAACATCCGAATCCCCCATGATAGCCGTGCCTTGTGAATATGCCTGCCCGTTAATTACTGTATAAATAACGCCATTATATTTTATAGTTCCATTATATGTAGTATCTACTTTTCCGTTATTTACATACCATAAAGCATTTGCCTTTTCAACTAAGGTTGTTACTTGCTGCACCTGACCATTTTTAAAGTAGTATTCGCCATCTCCACATTGAGCAAGTCCATTAATTCCAAAGTTTACTTTTCCACGCTCAATGTACCATGTTCCTTTTTCATTGGTTCCTAAGCCATGGTAGGTGAAATCAACTTCTCCATTTTTGATATACCATCCATCTTCTGAATTCTGAAATACTGTATTAGCTGTAAAATCTACCTTTCCGTTGTTTACATACCATAAACCATATGCATTTTGGGCTAATGTCGTTGTTTTTGTCTGAACTGCACCATTTTCAAACAGATACCATCCATCTCCACACTGAGCAAGTCCATTGATTCCAAAATTGACTTCTCCATTATTAATATACCATGTTCCATACTCATTTGTTCCTAAACCATGATAATTGAAATCTACCTGTCCGTTGTTTACATACCACCAACCATACTCATTCTGGGCTAATGTTGTTGTTTTTGTCTGAACTGCACCATTTTCAAACAGATACCATCCATCTCCACGTTGAGCAAGTCCATTGACTCCAAAATTGACTTCTCCATTTTCAATATACCATGTTCCATACTCATTTGTTCCTAAACCATGATAACTGAAATCTACTTCTCCATTTTCCACATACCATGTTCCATACTCATTTGGAACAACTGTATTAGCACTAAAATCTATCTGTCCATTTTTTACATACCACCAACCATCTTTATTTTGGACTAATGTAGTTGTTTTAGTCTGAACTGCACCACTTTCAAATAAATACCAACCATCTCCGCACTCAGCAAGCCCATTAATACTAAAATCTACTTTTCCATCCTCTACATACCATGTTCCACTCTCATTAGTTGCCACACCATTATAACCAAGGTTTACCTTTCCATCTTCCACATACCACCATTCATTTCTATACAAAGTCAGATTGGTTTTTGCAAGATCCACCTTACCATTCTTAATATCCCACCAACCATTTTTATCCTCTGCCAAACCAGTATAGGAAGTGTCAATTGTATCGCCTACATAATAATACCAATTTCCATCACTTGCCTTTTTTACACAACTATCCTTTCTAAGACCAAAATACTTTGCAATCCCAGTTGCATCTGCTACACCAATAGACTTAATTTTTTCCTCTGTACTTAAAAAAGTATCCACTTCATTACGATTTGATAAAAATAAATGCTCAATTAGTACAGATGGAAATCCTCTTAATTTAGAACCTTTAATCGCTATCAAATAATCAGCTAAAGAGCCATCCGGATATTGGGTATTATCTTCTGAATTTCTAATTTTAATACCTGTTCCTTTTTTACTGATTCCAATATTATTCAATTCCTGCAAAATACTTATAGCCAAATTTTTTCCCTGTGTACCAAATTCAGGTCTGTAATTACTATTTGGATAAAATATTGTAGCACCCTTAGCACTTGTATTTTCTGCAGCATCTAAATGAAAACTGATATACACATCTGCTTCAACACTTTGTGCATAGTCTACTCGCCATGTATTACATTGTGTAGCACTACCTTTTTTACCATAAGGACAATCATTTGAGTTTCGTGTCATATAAACCTTAACACCAAAATATTCCTCTAGCTCTTGCTTACAATATTTCGCAATCTTATATACCAATTCATGTTCTTTATAACCATAATGTGAAGCACCTCCATGACTACTATCATGCCCCGGGTCTAAAACAACCACAATATCAGGAGTAGATGTTGCTGCACTAAATTCTTCTGTTATTTTAAACGCTCCAATCGTTCCTAACAAGATACAAATCGCCAATACAGCTGCAAAAAAACGTTTTATCCTCATAATAACTCTAATTCCTCCTCTTTCATGTATAAAATCACTAATATTTAGAACTTGTTCCATTGTATCAAATTTCACAAAAAAAGCAACCTCCAGTGAAGTTACTTTTATCAATTCATTTTAATCATCTCAAAATTAAAGATAAGTAAGTACTCCAAAGGAGCACTTACTTAAAATAAAAACTGGCACTCAAATAAACTATACAACTTTATTTTCTTGTCCACGTATATTGTGCTACATATGTACTAAAATTCACATCAACTCTACAATTTTTGGTTTCTGTAAGCTTTGAAAAATCCATATATTGATTCAATAATTCACTAGTCCATGGAGTATCCAACTCTACAATAACCGTCACTGACTCCCCTTGTGCTGCTACTCCAAGATGTTTATTCACATATGCATAATAATCATCTATATTTGTTACATAATTTTCCTGCATACTATAATAATTGTATTTTGTTCCATTTGCTTGAATCTCACACTCGTACTCATGGTCACGTTTCATCTGTGCATCTGTAACATTAAAATAATTATAAAGTACACGTCCTGGTGTATCAGGAACAGGGTCATCCCATGTTACGTCAACCATATACCATTCGCCATCTAATTTCACGGCATTCCATGCATGTCCACCACCATTACCATAGCCTGTAACACGAATACATTCAATTCCTAAAATATCCATACACAACTGAAATGCTTTTGAATAACCATCACAAACAGCCACTCCATTTTTAAATACACCTTCTGCATAAAAAACATCATCAAAAACACTTATAGTTTCTCCATTTACCACACGCATATCATACGCACAATTTAATACAATATAATCATGTACTGCTTTTTCTTGTTCGTATGGTGTACTATACTCAAGTGCAGAATTTAAACACGCTGCTAATCCATTATAAAACGCTTTTTCATCTGTAGTAAATCCGGATGTATTTCCACCATTTTTATATGCATACTCATATTTATAATATTCATCATTTACAGGAAGATTACAACCACTATCTGTTCGAGCTGTAGCCTGTCCATTTATAATATCATATGTAGTTCCCTGATATATGTAAGTTCCCGTATAACTAAAATCTACTTGACCATTATTAATATACCATAAGCCATACTCATTTTGAGCTAATGTAGTTGTATTTGTCTGTACTGCACCATTTTCAAACAAATACCATCCATTTCCACATTGGGCAAGTCCATTGATTCCAAAGTTGACTTCTCCATTATTAATATACCATGTCCCAACTTCATTCGTTCCCAGTCCATGATAACTGAAATCTATTTGTCCGTTTTTTACATACCACCAACCATACTCATTATGGGCTAATGTAGTTGCATTCGTCTGTACTGCACCATTTTCAAACAAATACCATCCATCTCCACATTGGGCAAGTCCATTGATTCCAAAGTTGACTTCTCCGTTTTCAAGAAACCAACTTCCATAAGCATTATCTACAATCCCATCATATGTAAAATCTACTTGTCCATCATTGACATACCACCAACCATACTCATTCTGTACCAAGCCTTCATATTGGAAATTTACAACATTATTTTCATAATAACGCCAAATACCATCTGTATCCTGATGCAATCCATCCTTTCCTGCTCCATAATAGATAGTATTAAACATAAATATACAACAGAATATTACAGTAAATAATACTATTTCCCTTATAATCTTTTGTTTACTTTTTGTCTTCATAAATTACTTACTCCTTTTTAAAACTCTCTAATCTCATTAGTCCTTACTGAATACACTAATCATTGTTGTATTCCCATCAAATATTTTTCCTTAATATCCTTCTATCCTATTTGTTCCTTTTAGGCGATTCTTCTTTACTATAAGAATACTTTATCACTCTATTCTCCTTTATTTTACACTATGGCAATAAATATTTACCAAATGGAATTTTACGAATTATTTTTGTAAATACACAACATAATATAAATATTATAAATGCACCAATTACTCTATAATAAATAGAAAATGTATTTATGATAAATAAATCCACCAAAATATCCATAACAAAAAAATGTATTAAGTAAACTGCAAATGTATATTTATTAAATCTTAAAATAAATGAAATAATTTTTTTATTTTCATATTTATTAACCAACTCTTTCAAAAAAATAAATAATGCAATACTATATAATACACATGGAACATTTATATAGCCTTTAAACTTATCTACAATATATCCAGCTTCAATAGACAATTTATATGTCCCAACTATATGCATACATAAACCTGCAACTCCTAAAATATATATTATTTTTCTCCATTTTTTCTCAAGTGTATAGTTATGAAGAAGATAACCTACAATAACATAAAATAAATATCCTGATGTAACACCAATCTGTAAATCCCAATTAAAAGATAAATTAAAAATAGAAAAAATAAATGGCAATAAACTGTTAAATCCAAATCCCGCTATTGCCAAATAACAAAAAACAGACTTTCTATGCTCTTTTCCAACTGCTGCAAGCAATGGTATTGACATATATATACTAAAAAGTGGAATAAAAAACCAATAAATAGCAACTATCTGACTATTAAAACTCTTTACTATAAATCCAATCGGGCTTAGTTCTTGTAATTTAATCGTTCCCTTATATATTCCATAAACAGCTCCAATCATATTCCATAATATAAAAGGAATTATTACTTTATAAATACGCTTCTTAAAATATTCTCCCGTAGAATAACGTTCCCTATAGTCCACCAATGTTGCTCCTGATAGCATAAAAAACATTGGAACTGCAAAATAGAATACAGATTCTATAATATTTGCTGTAAACCAATATCTTTCTGTACTAAACTTCCAAAATTCTCCATTTGTATGCAACATTACTACTGCTAATGCAGAAATAACATTTAAAACAGAAATATATGATACTTTTTTCACATTCTCCTCCCATAAAGAACCTTATCTTCCTAATTTTTTTATTATATTTAAAGATAAAATTAAGCTTCTATTATATGATCTATGATTGAACCATTCGATAATATTTCCATACAACTATATTCTTCTACATATTTTTACTAATTAATTGAGGATATTTCATAATTTAAAATAACTCTATTATGGATAATTTTCCGCTTTTCTTACTCATAAAATTGGAAAGTACCCTTCTAAATCAAAATAGTTGATTTTTTAATTAGAATTATGAATTATAATATCCCCTATCATTTATTTGTTACAATTTATGCTACTTCGGTTTTATCCTTACAGGCTACATCTAATAATCTCAATGCTAGTATAGGGATAATTCTTTTTATTTCTTTAATATATTTTTTATTCTTTCACTTATATAAACACACAATAAAACTAAAGTTATACTTGCTATCGCATACATCAAACGCATAGTTTCATATGGTGCATATACATAGTACACGTCTATTATATACGCATTTACATCAAATGATGAAAATAATGAAGTATTACAATGTAAGAT
Source organism: uncultured Lachnobacterium sp. (assembly GCA_937889225.1). Taxonomy (GTDB): domain Bacteria; phylum Bacillota; class Clostridia; order Lachnospirales; family Lachnospiraceae; genus Roseburia. Next base: position 6,794 of record CALAST010000105.1, read on the forward strand.
ACATGTAAACATTTGTATAATAAAAATTGCAAATAAATGATGCATCATTATTGACATGGTATTTTTTCCTAAAAAGACAAACCATTTTACCCCTCTCAATAAAGGCGATAATATTTTTGCAACTCTAAGCCAAAACATAATACCTACAATCGGCACAACAATTAATACTGAAATATAATTAAAATCTGCTCCTCCATATACTCCTACGTCTAAAGAACCATATTTACATTTAAAGAAAAACTGAATTATAAATATTATCAAAAAATAATATGTACTATTTAAAGTATCCTTTTCCTCTCCAATCATTTTATACCAATGCCCTAGTTTAAAAAAGAATAAACAATATAATGAACGACATATAATTTTAATTACACCACTAATTCCATTTTGAATACAAAGTATTCCAATAATACAAAACACTAAATATAAAAATAATTTCACAAATTCATTATATAATCGTAAATTGTTTAATAACCATTCTATTACTATATTCAAAACTTCTACAATAAAAAGTGCAATTAAAAACCAACTTGCAATATTAAATCCCAATGGTTGTTCATGCGCCCAAGGATATACGATTAAATTATACAATGATATGGTATTTCCAATACTATCTCTACCTAAAAGATATTCTAAAATTGTTTGAATTAAAAGATATATTAAATTCTAAAAATAAAACGGAAGCATTAAAGTTTTAATTTTTTTATTTATATACCCCCCCTACATTTTTTATATTACTTACATCAAAAAAATATCCTGATATAAAAATAAATAATGGCATATGAAACGAATAATATGTAAACCAATTATCAATTGTTAATGTTTCAGCTCCAACATGTCCTAAAACAACAAAAATAATGCCAAATGCTGATAATGTACCAAATGTATAATTATATTTTTTTTCACTCATAACCTCTCCAAATTAATTTTTCACGCTTTCTTCTTTTTCACTTTATCTAAAACCATTTTAAATATATCAATTACTGCTTTTTCCTTTCCTAATAGTAATCCGACTAAATAAACTCCAAAAAATATAATAGCAGAAATCAATAATGTTAAGAAAATTCCTATTTGTAATTGTTTTACCCATATACAACATATTGTTGCCAAAATCACTGAAATAATTACTACTATATATTTCACTCCACCAAAAACTTGTTTGATAACTGATTTCATTACAATTACTTGATATACAAGCACTACAAATTCAGCTACTAAAGTTCCGATTGCGGCACCGATTGCCCCGTATTGAGGAATAAAAATAGCATTTAATATTAAATCTGCAATAGCACCACAAATGGTGGAATATAATACTTGATTTTCTTTCCCAAGTGGCACCATAATTTGTATTCCTAAAATATTTGTAATACCAATAAATAACAGCGTTGGCATAATAACCTGCATTGGCATTATTGCACCTGTAAATTCTTCTCCCGATAATAACACGATACATTCTTCCGCATAGATTGTAAAATAAACCACAAACGGTATAGCCACAAGCATTACAAAGCTCATTGCCTTTTGAGCAATCCCATATAATTCTTTTATCAAACCTTTATCCACATAATAAGATGCTCTAGGTAATAAAACTGTACTAACAGCTGTAACTACACTTACCAAAATTCCTTTAACTTTAACAGATGCCGTATAATAACCAACTTCTATATCATTTGTCATAAATCCCAACATTACATTATCCAAATTCGTATATATGGTAGTAGCAACAGACAGTGCGAAAAAAACGAATATCATCTTCATATGTTGAGAAAGATGATAATTACCAATTGGCTTTATATGAATTAGCTTTGGTAAATACAAAAAATTCAACACATTAGATGCTGATGCCGCTAATATTGTAATACCTCCGTATATAACATAATCCGTTTTCGTATGAACCAGTAAAAACATTGCAATTAATGCAATAAACTTAAATACTATAGAACGAATTGTAATATATGTATACTGCTCTAACGCCTTAAATAGCCATTCTACTCCTAATGCATTTAATAAAATGGTACTAGCTATTATTAAAAATAACATTTTATCAGAAGCAAATTTTGGTACTATTGTTAAGGCAATACCTAAAGCAATATATGAAATAACACAAGTTATTGTATTAATAATTAATATTTCATGTACCGTTTTTGAAAGTCGTTCCTTATTATCCCTTACTTTTGCACAAGCACGTATTCCATAAGTCGGAATCCCCAATTGTGCAAACATAGAAAAATATGTGATAACAGATGTAGCAAATGTAACTTTCCCAATCCCTTCTGCACCAACAACTCTAGATACATATGGAAATGTTATTAATGGAAATATTAACGATGACATGGTTAAAATTACATTCATTACCATATTAAGTGTTAAAGATTTTTGTTTCGTCATTACCTTACCTCTTAAACTCATATCTACACAATGGGTTGGTTTATAAACTTTAATTCAAATACTCTCTACGAAATGATAAGTCTATTGCCTTATATCTTCCTAACTGTATTTTCTTTTCAATAAACAAACATTTAAATCCCCAAGAAAGAATAAACAATTTTATAAAAGGTGCATCTAATGTTGTTTGAAAAAATCTATTGGAAAAGAAAAGCATTACTAAATCATTAAAAAGATATGAATAAATAAATAATTTATAATTCATAACAGTATTCCATTGTCTATCATCATCAAAACTATTATAAGTAAAAACATAATATAATGCAATTACCAGTACAAGTGGAACAACTCCAATATAACCAAAATCATAAACAAATTCATAAAACGTTGTATAGACATTTCCAATTTCAATTCCATTATCACTAAATGCAAACGCATCTAATGCAGGATAGCTAAAATTAGAATATCCTAATAATTTTGCACCATACATATAAATTGCTCTAAATGTTTGAGCTCCTATTACAGGATTAAATGTAGGTGCTTCAAAATCAGCTAAAAAATTATCAAAATTTACAAGGGGAGCACCTAAATAAATAAACAAATAGCGTCCAAGATCCATTGATTCGCCACGCCCCATTACATTAAGTAGCACAATAAATGCCACTGCTGCAATCACTGCCAAAATAACTAATAACAAAGCAATTTTTAGATTTCCCTTAATTTTAGGATTTTCTTTAGATTTCAAAACATAAAATATTAGAACCACCATTGTAAGCATTCGTAATAATGGACTTCGGCTTCCATTTAATAAATGAAATGCACACAATAAGCCTACTGATATAACATGTAATATATTAATTTTCTTATTCGCAACAAAATTATTTATTAAAACATATAAAACCAAATATCCCCCCGCTTGTGTAATTGGATTTCCCAATCTGTATATAAATGGAACTGGAATAGCTAAAGAATTAAAATATTCCGTCCAAAATTTTGTCATTGTATCATACAAAGATATCATTTCTGATAAACTCACTATTTGCCCATGATGAGCAATGGATATTGCTTGTAAATACTTTACAAAATATAATAATGTTACTATCTGAATAAGAATAAAGACCGCTATTACCCAATTATTTACATGAACCGATTTTATCTTAATACAATTATTATACTGATTACTATTTATTTTTTTAATCTTATGCATCCATATAGAAACCATAGTAAATGTAAGTAATGCAAAACCCACTACTAAAACTGTTTGCAAGTGAAAATGAATTGCAAAACGTTCTTGTCCCAAAATACAACATACTGTACTCATTAAAAATACTAAACTAAAAATAAACCCAGGATGCATATAATCAAAATCTGCCAATATATAATTTATAATTAAGAAAATAAATATTATTCCTAATAGTAAATATAACATATTTATTTTATTCTCCTATCAATTCCTCTGATTGTCTAATTGCTTTCTTACCAAAATAACCACTTACCAATTTTTGAGATATATCTTTAACATTATTTTTCATTTGCATATATTCTATTTCACTCATATTAGGAATAATATCTGATAATTCCATTAAGGAATCTACTAAAATTCCCAAATTATTCTTCAATACAAACTCTGCTTCAGCAGCCTCCCTCCAAATAATAACCGGCACACCTGATGATAAATACAATGAAAGTTTATGAGGATTATTATACCGAATATATTTTCCGGCTTTCCCCATTCCTCCTTTAATTCCATCACCATCCCAAACTAAACCAAATCCACCTGTTAATACATTAGGCACTTCATCTGGTGATAAGACACCTTTATAGTAAATATTCTTATTTGCATTCAACTTTTCGTTAAAATTAGGCCCATAGAGATTAATTTCAACATTCTTTATTTTATCTAATTCCCCAATATATTTACACTTTGTTATATCTAAATTTCCTGCAACTGTAATTTTCCTTGCAAAAGAAACTACTTTATTTGTATCTTGCGGTTGTAAATAATCAAATATTTGTAAGTTAACTAATTTCTTTTCTTGTACACCTTTTTCGATAAAAAACTTCATCATTTTTTCATTATGTACAACAATTACATCTGCAATTTCTAACATAAATTCAAATTCATGTTGATAATATGCTTGATTATTCATAAACTGACGCAATTCTTCTACATCATGAACTATGGATATATATTTAACTTTCTTTACTTCTTTTAGTTTAGTCAAAATATTTTCTCTTGTTAACTGAGGATAATGAAATGGATGTTGTAATATTACTAAAGAATTTGGTTCTATAACCTTATAACATCTATTCCAATCAAAATAATATCCTATTTGACGCTGCACCTTTGCTACTTTTCCTGAATTAGAAGTATTCATCCGAATATTTACTCTTTCATATCCACAATCATCTGCTATTTTAGAAAAATCAGCAGTTGCTTTACTCCCAGCATGATTTAAATTTTCTGTTATTTCTACAATCTGATACTTTTTCATAATTACCTCAAAAATAATTCTTCTAATCTTTTTACCTCTGTTTCTATATCATAACCAATACTGGAAAAATTAGCTTGAATAAGCTCACTACTAATCCTTTGCTTATTCTCTTTCAACTCTATTATTTTTTCAACCCAAACGTCCACGCCTTTTGATAACTGTAAGCATATAAAATTAGAATTAATACGCCCCTCCTCTGGAACTGCTTCCTCTGACGCTAACATAGGAACACCATTTGCTTGTGCTTCTAAAGACACTAAAGGTAACCCCTCAAATAAAGATGGAAAAATAAATACATCAAATGCACTTAACCATCCACCTATATCATATTGAACACCTGCAAAATACACTTTCTCATCTAATCCAAGACTACTCACCTTTTCTTTTAATACCGCTTCATCTTCACCTTGTCCAATCAAAACAAGACGTGCTTCGGGAAGAACCACTTCAATTTTCTTAAAGAGATCTAATAAAAATTGTTGATTCTTTTGATAATGTAAACGTCCAATATTCCCTATTACAAATTTATCATTCCACTTTAATTCATTACGATATTTATTACGTTTACTATTATCAAAAATTAGCTTGGAAATATTAATAGCATTGTGTATCTGTACTACTTTTTCTTTTAAGCTTGGCTTAAAAAACCAATCTGCTGCCTCATAAGAACATGCCCAAAAATCAGTTGCATATTTTTCAATATTTTTTTTATTAACCTCGTGCAATATTCCTCGCATCTTACTATCCATATTTTGTGAATTATGACTATGGATAATTCTTTTTTTTATACCATATTTTTTCGCTAACTTTAAATAATCAATATTTGCTAAACTACATACATTTACCCATATGGCTTGATATTCTTCAGCATGTTCTTTAAAAAATTTTTCTAATTGTTTTTTATATTCTACTATATTTTGACTTCTTGCAGGAAAATGTATAGTTTTTCCACCTCCTGCAATCAACTCATCTTCGTATGCAACTTTCTCATAAGAATTACATAAGAAATCAAATTGAAACTTCTTCTTATCAATAGCACGATAATAATTGATAATCACACTTTCAACCCCACCAGGATTTTCCGTCATACCAAATACCAATACTTTATACACTAACATTTCCACCTTTCTTACTTTTCTCGCAAATAATTTTGTAATGCTCGAATGCTATAAATAAGTGAAGCCCCTAAATCAAAATGTAATTTCAAGCATAATATAGGAGCCATTCGAAGACAAAAACATTCTTTTTTCTTTGTAATATCTATAGCTTTTTTAAAAATAGGCTCTTTTATAACTTTCTTCATATTTTTATATTTTTCAAAAAAACTCATTTTATTGTTTAAACTAAAATTTTCCCTTACCATAGCTATATTCATATGCATTAATACATAAACAGAAAATGCATGTTGAACTTTTTTATTTTCTAAACTAATAGATTTTTTTGTTTCATTTAATGCAAAAATATAATCTTTAACCTTATTCCCATCAAAAGCTCTTGTTGCAGAAGAAATATTTGGTAACACTCGATAAATAATATTATTTTTAAATTCCACCTTTTTAGCAACTTGTAAACATCTAAAACAAAAATCACTATCTTCTGATAAACGTAAATTAGGATTAAATTTTAAGTTATTATTTTTTAAAAACTCCGATTTATACACCTTGGCTATTGCTTGCATATATCTTGTGGGATTTTCAAGTACCCTGATTTTACAATTTTCCATTTTTAAAGAATCAAATACTTCTTCTACGTGATTATCGCAAACTAATCTGTCTTTATTATTATTCTTATGACCATAAAAATAAATATCACTTTGACTTTTATTAGCATTGTATAATACATCGGACAATACATTTTCTAGCAGTATATCATCTGCATCTAAAAAAAGTATCCACTTCCCTTTTGCTTGAACTATCCCCATATTCCGAGCATGAGATACACCTTTTGATGAATGAAATAATTTAACTGCTTTCTGCTTTTCAATTATTTTCTCCACAGTTTTAGTAGTATTATCTATTGACCCATTTTCAACAACAAGAACTTCTAACCTGCCATTCTCTACTTTTTGTTCTAACACACTATTAACAGCTCTCTCAATAAACTTCTCTGCATTATATGCAGGAATGATAACTGATAACTCAATCCCCGCCATAAATATAACCTTCCTTAAAAACTGCCTTCATATTTTCTTGAAATAAATTTCGCTTTCAAAAATGCAGTTCCTTTCTTTATCCAATTAATTCTTTCCATATGAATACATGGAATTTCTTTAATATCAGCCGCATTTAATCTTCCACTGTTTACCTGATATACTAACCATACATTAAATATAATTTCACTTACTCTACCATAAAATCGCATTTGAAAAGCAGATAAATCAGGTGTCCCAATTCTTTTTTCTAACTCCTCTAAAATACAAAATAACCATGTACAATATTCATCTACTAAAGTTTTCTCCATAATCATCATGTTAAACATATAACCATATGTCTGTTTTACTACTGTATCATATACATTGACGTACTCTGGATAAAAATCCTGAATAATACTTCTTGTAAGGTCTAACTGTTCAGCATAATGTGTATGAGAATAATGAGAATATAATGTTTCTATATAATATTTTCTTTTATTTGGAACAATTACTTTATATTTACTTATTAATTCTTCCGCTTCTTTCTGGGATAAAATACATTCAAATCTATTCTTTGACTTGTTATTCCCTTTAAAATGTCTGCGATAGTGTGCTAATCCGATATAATCCGCATCCAAATTTTTCCATGCCCAGTATAAACCTGTCAGCTCACAGTAAAATGGATTCTTTTCTGAAATATTGTCTCCTATACAATCCTTTATATAGCCCAAATCCAATTCTTTTCCATCTTCATTTTTTTTCCCTTTCGCACCTACATGAACAGGTAAATACATTTCATCTTTTGGCATTTGATATTTTTTATGGGTTGCTATAATAATCTTAATATTCAAATTTGACATGTAAACTCCTTTTGAAATTCTTATACAACCATCACATATCCTAATATCTTAATATTTCCAGCTGTACACACATTTACTATATCTGTTATATCCTGACACTTACTTTTATTTTTTACAGTTACCAATATTACATTTTCACAACAAACTAATTCCTTATAAATGTCATTAATGCAAACCAAGCTAATGTTTTTCTCTTTCATTTGTACTTGTAAAGAATCAAAATAATTTCCCAAAATTTTTTCATCTTCTACTAAAATTGTCAGCTTGTTAATTGACTCCTTTTTACAAAGGCTTATCATATGATTACATAATTTTGTAAGCTCTACCCGAGAATCAGCTTTCTTACCTGCAATTATATTCCTAATCACTGCAGACCATTTACTTTTTTCAAGAATAGACAGATTTCCCATATAAAGAATATCAAAATTATCTTGTAATTCATCTTCCGTTTTAATATTTGAATCAAACATATAATATAAGATTAGAATAGCAACTGATAATAAAAATCCTAACGCTCCACCAATTACTACTAACTTCAATACATTTCCACCCTCTGTATCTGTATCTAAATCCACATCCACATCATCCAAAATATTGTTTATATAAGTCTGTTGTTCAAAAGATAATTTATCATATAATGCCTGTGTTTCTGTCTTCATTCGCTCAACTTGTTCTTTTTTTGAATTTTGCCAATTATAATAATACTGATTGTATCCTTTTACATTACTATTACTAAGCAAAATCAAATCATTTTCTGCAATCACTTCATCCAAGCTATTAGCATATGTTTCAAATGCTTGCTTAATTGCTGTATTTAACTGGTTACAAAATGCTTCATCATCAGCATAAAATTTAATTCCAAACACATTAGTAACCTGTTCCTTGTTCTGCTGATTATCATTTACATCTAAAACTATCAAATCAAAAATTTCATCTTGCCTTGCTATATCTGTAAGCTTTGCTGTATCTCTAGCCAACCCTCCAGATCTTAAATATTCTATAAGTGCATTTAAAACATCATAACTGTTTTTTTCATTTGAAGCTTTTACAAAATATTGTGAATAACTGGTAATCACATCGTGAGCATTCAAATTATACGCATACGAGTTTTCTAATCTTTCTTCTTCTTCTTCATATGATTTCACATATGAAATATATTTATCAACTTCTTTTTGTTCTTTATCATTCAACACCGCTGTTGCACTAGTATCATTGATTGATATCTGAGTTATGCCTAGTACTGCTGCAAATATAACTGCAACTAAAATAATCAACCATAATTTTTCGAGCAATACTCTAAAAATTTCTTTAATACTGTACTTTTTTTCATAATTTGAATAATACGTCTTCATTTTAATACTCCCATAATTAAGCTATTTCGATCCTTCACGCTTCAATACAACCATTATCGTTTTCAATATCAATTGTATATCTAAAACAATGGACCAATTTTCAATATATTTTGCATCCAGTCTTACAATTTCCTCAAAATCCGTAATATCACTTCGCCCACTCGCCTGCCACATACCTGTGAGTCCCGGTTTCATGCTAAGACGAATTTTGTGGTGTAAGTCATATTGTTCATATTCCTGCACGGTTGGTGGTCTTGTCCCAACCAAGCTCATATCACCTTTTAAAATATTCCAAAATTGCGGCAATTCGTCAATGCTTGTCTTACGAATAAAGTTTCCAATTCCCTTGCCCGGACCTTTTTCGCTTCCGATAATACGCGGGTCATTTTCCATTTTAAACATAAGTCCCTGCATTTCATTATGCTTCATTAGTTCTTTTTTCCGTTCTTCCGCATCCATATACATGGAACGGAATTTATAAATATAAAACGTTCTTCCGTTTCTTCCAACACGTTCCTGTTTAAAGAAAATCGGTCCCGGAGATTCTTTCTTAATAATCGGTGCAACAAAAATATATGCAATTCCCATAATGACAAGACCTACTAAGCCTCCTGCAATATCCATTGCTCTTTTTGCTGCAATTTCCCATGTTCTTGCTGTCTTGATACTTGTAGTAAGCACATGGGTTGCTCCTACTTTTTCTACAAATTGGTTCGGAAGCTCGTCCGGTAAAAATCCCATACCAATGTGTACCGTAATACCCATAGCAAGCAAACTTTCCACTAGGTGATTTAATTCTTTCTGTGTATCAAAAGTATCTATAAATACCTCATCCACTACATGCGTTCGCACATATTCCCAGAAATTATCATCGCCATATATGATATCTAAATTTTCTCTATTTTCGTCTTCTGTTTCATCATCTGCCGGCATAGCAATACAGGTCACACGATAATCTCTGATTTTTTTGGAAAGAACTTGACTCATACAGTTAATGACACGTTCTCTTGTGGTAATGACCAGCATATTCGACTGATGCCCTTCGCTATTGATACGATTACGTATATAACTTTTCAGCACAATCCTCGTTAAAAAACACAAAATAGCACTTAAGCCCCAACTTACCAATACTACAAAACGAGATAAATTGGCTGCTTCTTTCATAATAAACTCATACGTAACAAAAATCAATTCTACTACCGTTACATGCTTGATAACAGACCAAAACTCCATTCCTGCTTTGCGATGAATGATATTCTTATAATTATTACTGAAAAATACCACTACAATATCTACTACCAAAAGGATAACTCCCAATTTTATATACCAATCCACAGTAGATTGAATAATTTTTTTATGACGCAAATAATACGCCAAGAAAAATGCAATTTCAATGCAAATCAAATCAGCCAATTCAAAATCCCAGTGCTTCATCCAGCCTGTATTTATCTTTCGATACACTTCCAAGTCCTCCTAAATTGTCGCTCTCTACCTATTTTCATAGATAGAGAGCCTACACTTTTAAACAGATATTTACAATCTGCTTCGTTACTTGCTCATAACCGACATTCCATGCAGATAATCTTTTATTACGGATACATGAAAATTATTTACCACTTATTGACCAAAACTTGAAGTGGAGACTTTCTTCATCCGGTTAAATATCACTACTCATCTTCGCCAATCTGTTCATTGCAGAAAATACCGCACGAATCGATGCTTTTGTTATATTACTGCTTACCCCTACACCAAAGGTCACATTGCCTGTTCTGCTGTCACGCATCTGGATATATGCAGCAGCTTTTGCATGAGAACCTTCGCTAAGGGAATGTTCATCATAATTTAAAATTGTTACATCTAATGCCCCTACACTCTGATGAATTGCGAGTTTTACGGCATCAATCGGACCATTTCCTCTTGCTTCAGAAATAATCTCTCGCTCATTGTATTTAAATACCAATGTTACCCTTGTTTCTTCATCTGCATGGTCATCTTCGACTTTTGCACTAATAAATTCATATGGACCTTTCCGTTTGAGATATTCTGTTCTAAACGCATCCATAATTCTTGATGGTGCAACTTCCCCGCCTTCCGTTTCGGAAATCTTTTGGATAACATCTGCAAACTCACGCTGCATTGCTTTTGGAAGTTTGTAGCCATATACGGTGCTCATAACAAATGCCACACCACCTTTTCCTGACTGACTGTTAATACGTACGACCGGTTCATATTCCCTTCCTACATCAGCCGGGTCAATTGGAAGATATGGAACTTCCCAATTTTCATCTCCACGCTCTTTTAATGCCATTTCACCTTTGTTGATAGCATCCTGATGGGAACCGGAAAATGCAGTAAATACTAATTTTCCGGCATATGGATGACGCATGCCAACCTGCATTTTGCAACAACGCTCATATACCTCAATAATTTCATTAACATTTTCCAGATTGAGTTCCGGATTAATGCCTTGTGAGAACATATTGTAAGCAAGTGTTAAAATATCTACATTTCCGGTTCTTTCTCCATTTCCAAACAGAGTGCCTTCGACACGGTCTGCACCTGCTAACATTGCAAGCTCTGTTGCTGCAATACCGGTTCCTCTGTCATTGTGCGGATGCACGCTAAGGATTACATTTTCTCTATCTTCAAAATGTGTATTCATCCATTCAATCTGGTCTGCATATACGTTTGGTGTATTCATTTCTACTGTTGCAGGCAGATTAAAGATAATTGGATTTTCGTTCGCATGATTCCATTCTTTTTGTACAGCTGTACAAATCTCTAATGCAAAATCCAGTTCTGTACCGGTAAAGCTTTCCGGTGAATATTCCAACTGAAGATTGCCTTTAAAGTTTTTCATGCGCTCTTTTACCATACGTGTTCCGTCAATTGCAATTTGGATAATTTCCGGTTTTTCCATATGGAATACTACATCTCTCTGTAAAATAGAGGTAGAATTGTAGATATGTACGACTACGTTTTTAATGCCTTCGATTGCTTCAAACGTTCTGTCAATTAAGTTTTCACGACATTGGGTAAGTACCTGTACTTTTACATCATCCGGTATCATATTTTCATTTACCAGCTTGCGTAAAAAGTCAAATTCAATCTGTGATGCTGCCGGAAATCCGATTTCAATTTCCTTAAAGCCTAACTTTAATAGGAGATTGAACATTTCCACCTTTTCTTCTACCGTCATTGGCTCGATTAATGCCTGATTACCATCTCTCAAATCTACGGAACACCAGATTGGTGCTTTTTCGATTTCTTTATTTGGCCATTCTCTCTGTGGAAAATCCACTACCGGCACTCGTTTATATCGTTTAAAGTTTAACATGTTTCTTATTCTCCTTCGTCTGCTTTTATTCCCCAAGTCCGCCTTCTATAAAAGCGGTTAAGTACGGCATTGCTTCTGCCTCATCTTCTCCTTCACACATTAGTATGATTTCATCTCCACCTCGAATACCCGCTGCCAACATGCTTAACACACTTTTTGCATTAGTTTCTTTCCCTTTACATATAAAGTGAATTTGGCATTTAAATTTTGCAGTTTCTCTGCATAAATTTCTTATGGTATATTTTTGGAGTCCCATCGGATTTGTTATTACAATATTTTTGCTTAACAATGAAAATCCCCCTTTTTCTATTTACAGCATTACTTTCATAATCAAATCCGCTAATTTTTTTGCTTCTGTATCAATAACCTTCTGGTCTTTTCCTTCAATCATAACACGTACCAATGGTTCGGTTCCGGATGGGCGAATTAATACTCTACCTTCTCCGGCAAATTTTGCTTCAAGTGCTTCAATCGCTTTTGCAATCTTTGGATATTGCATATAGTTGTGTTTTTTATGATTTGGTACTTTTGCGTTTACAAGTGCCTGTGGCAATACTTCCATAATGGAAGCCAATTCAGATAATGGTTTTTGTGTATTTACCATTACTTCTAATAGATGGAGTGCACTTAAAAGACCATCTCCTGTTGTATTATCATCTAAGAAAATAACATGACCGGACTGCTCTCCACCAATATTATAACCGTTTTCACGCATATTTTCCAATACATATCTGTCACCTACTTTTGTAGTTTCCAGATGAATGCCTTTTTCTTTTGCCATTAAGGTAAGACCAAGGTTACTCATAACTGTAACTACCAATGTATCATCTGCCAATTTTCCCTGTTCTTTTAAGTAATTTGCACAGATAGCCATAATCTGGTCGCCATCTACGAGTTCTCCATTTTCATCTACAGCAAGCATTCTATCTGCATCACCGTCAAATGCAATACCGATATTTGCCTTTTCGGATACCACTCTTGCCTGTAATTCTTCCATATGGGTTGAGCCACAGTTTGCATTGATATTTGTGCCATCCGGTTTTGTATGAATTGCTACAAGATTTGCACCAAGCTCCTGCAATGTTTTTACGGATGTATAATAACTTGCACCTTCTGCACAGTCAATTACAATCTTTAATCCCGATAAATCTACCGGAACGCATTGTTTTTCAAATTCCACATATTCATCACACATATCAAAGCGATAATCAATCTTACCAATACCGCTTCCAATTGGAAAATCAATTTCATCCATATCATTTTCAATTAAACGCTGAATTTCATCTTCTAATTCATCTGATAATTTATATCCTTCGCCATTAAAGAACTTGATTCCATTAAATTCCATTGGATTGTGGGAAGCAGAAATTACTACACCTGCCTCTACTTTATGCATTTTCGTTAAATATGCAACTGCCGGTGTTGGTACAACACCTACATATACTGCATTTGCGCCAACGGAGCAAATACCTGCCATAAGTGCATTTGCTAACATCCCGCCTGAAATACGTGTATCACAGCCTACGATAATGGTCGGCTGATGAGAAGTCTCTTTTGTAAGCACGTAAGCACCTGCCTGACCTAGCTTCATTGCCAAATCAATCGTTAGCTCTGTTCCTGCTACACCTCTTACTCCGTCTGTTCCAAATAATCTTGCCATTTTAGTTTACCTCACTATTTCAAAATTTACACAAGCCAATTTGCAATATTGTTGCCTCTTTGCTTATGCATAACTTTTTGCCATTTATTGGAAATGACACTTCGTATCTTCTGCATATGCATATAAATTTACGTTAAAAACAGAAAATACTACCAAATTTATTTTTACACAATCTCATAGCAATGCTATTTTGACCTGTAATTATTATTGTCACTGGCTATCTTCGTTTGCGTCTCCATTTGTATCTTCCGAATTTTGTATATCTTCAATATTCTTAATTACCACCGATACCAATATCTCCGAATACTGATACTTTTCTTCATCAATATCTAAATGCAACGCTACCTGATGTTCTCCCGGTTCTAATCCTGTTACATCAATATTTCCTTTGATAACACTTCCTGTCAATTGGCTGATATCTGCCTCCTGTCCTGAAATGGAAGCTGCAACACTGCTATGTGAAAATGCCAGCTCATTTTCATTAGAAAGTCCTATAACATCAATATTTTGTGTAGACACACTAAATACCTTTGTCTTTACCGGTTCAATTTTCACAATTACTTCTACTGAATTTTGTACACCATCTACTAATTTTACTCCATCCGGAAGATATTCAGATATATCAATGGTTGCTTTCACATCATCTTTTGCATTTTCTATATTTATGACAGATGCTGGTATCTCTACTGTATTAATTCCATTCAGCACAGATACGCCGCCTTTTATCAATACGCTTGTTGGATTTGCACTCACAGACGTAACTACATAGTTTGGTTGCGGTGTTCCTACCGTTTTAATGGATATTGGCACTTCTTTCATTTTCAAAATTTGTGCACTTACTGTTACGATTCCGTTACTTAAAGTAAGACGTGTTGTATCAAGTTCTCTTCCATCTACATCCAAAAGCACCGGAACTACATTGTCTGTTACGTCAAGATACATTCCCGTCACATCTATCGTCGCCACTACTTTTGACACATTTTGTACAAGAGAAGCCGGTCCTGATATTTTCAGCATATTTGGCACAGTTACTTTAACCTCGCCAAGTGCATATCCTTCTGCCACTTTCCCTGTCGTAGCTGCTATTACCATAAACGGTTTACTCATCAAATCTTCTAAAGAAACTTTATAATACTTATTTTCCGCATTTAATTTTATGGAACTGCTGTTTTTATTGCATACAACGTCTACCGGTATTGTTCCTTCTGTGCCTGCATCGTCTATGGATATTCTCTCCATATTTGCAGTTGCTGTAAAATCCGATTCCTCAATCTTATCAAGAATGCTTCTTTTTGCAGTTGCGGAAAAGGTTACTTTATTTGTGCCTTCAATGACTTCATAATACTTATTTAATTCTTCTACATAATCCGCATTTATCACATTTACATTAACTGTATAATAACGAGTAACAGATGGGTCTTCCGTATTATATACCATAAGCCATAGTGTAAATGCAAATATAACTGCCAATATTTTAAATCCCAGATTGTTCGTCAAGGCCTTTAGAATATTATTTCTCATTCTTCAACCTCCTCTTAAACAATTCCATACCATTTGTTTCTTTTGTCTTCACTTTCACCGGCTTTTGGAAAGCCTGCAGCTTAGTGCGAAGGAATTCTGCATCAATATTATGGTAAATCTGTCCTCTTAAGGCAATCGATACTTTTCCTGTTTCCTCTGAAACAATAATCGTAAGGGAGTCACTTACCTCACTAACGCCTACAGCCGCACGATGTCTGGTTCCTAAATCCTTGCTCAAAGACAAGCTATCGGAAAGCGGCAAATAACAAGTGGCAGAAATAACCCTATCGCCACGCACAATGACTGCCCCGTCATGAAGCGGTGTATTTTTTTCAAAAATATTAATAAGGAGCTGACTGGACACCAATCCGTCCACATCAATTCCCGTTCTAACATACTCATTTAATAAAATTTCATCTTCAATTACAATAAGTGCCCCTGTCTTTACCTTACCCATGGCAAATGTGCCTTTTATCAGCTCATCTATGGTATGGTCTGAAATCTTTACTTCCTCCTGCTTTCCAAAGGAAAATAAATTATTCAAAAAATTTCTGTCCCCAATGTTTTCTAACACGCTGCGAAGCTCCGGTTGGAAAATAACAACGACAGCTATCAAGCCTACATTCAGCGTATTTTCTGCAATCCATAAAATCGTATTCATCTGGAATAATGCCGCCAGCAATACAAAAATAAGAATTACCAGAATCCCTTTAAACAGATTCCATGCCCTGGTGGATTTTACCCAGATAAGAATATGATAAAACAAAAAAGAGACGATAAAAATTTCAATAATATCAACAAACGTTATCGTCAAATTTGCCATGCCCAGCACTCCTGATACCCTATCACCAAAATTTTGAATGGCATCGCTGATATTACGCATCTTTCATCTCTCCTTTCTGTCAAGCGGATATTCACAATCCGCTTCGCTACTTGTTCATAACCAATAACCGCTTTACGGTTTTGGTTAAATTATTTTAATAAGTCTTCATCAATCTCTAATTCTTCCGCAATTTTTCTGCGGCTGTCTTCTTTAATATTATTATTGTTATGGACTGTTCCAAACTGTTTTACCTGCTTATCTGCAGAAGATATCATCTTCTTTGGAACTGCTTTTACAAAATAATAATAATCATCATCTTCAAACTGCACTCGTTCTGTTCTTTCATAGTCCAATCCCAAACAGACAAATTCCAACACAAATCCCAACAGCAGAGAAACAAAATTTCCCACTATCATATTCATTGTTTTGCCCGAGATGCTAAAGACCATGTATCCTGCTAAAAGTCCGGATACCTGAATAAGCACCCCTGAAATAATAGCAATCTTCCATGCATGGTCTATTGATAATCTTCGAATCACATAAACCACAATGGATGTAACTGCAAATATGCCAATCGTCAAATACATTTCTTTGTTGCTCAATAATTGCGTTGCGGTTACCGTCATCTTTTCACTTTGTCCGCCTGCTGCTACAAGCGTGCTGACATTCTGATAAATACCATCAATAAAATAAAATGCTATCGTTCCGCAAATAACAGCTATAACCGAATATACATTTCTTAAAAGACCTGTAGCCATAGGAAGCACATATGGAATATTTAGTTTAAACAAAATCGGCGTTAACAATACAAATATGCCATCTTTTGGTGCAAAGCGAAAATACATACAATAAATTACCATAAAAACCAAAAGTGCCATTAATGCCACTTCTATTGATAACGTATACAAATTTATCAATATAAGACCTGCTGCTAAAAATATTGTCATACCATATGGAAATAAACAACATAGCAATGCTAAAAGCAATGCAATTGGTGTTGTACTGATTTTTGCCATAAACCCAATACTGCCATTGATTATACAAAACAATGTAAATGCCAATAAAAATTTTACAGCAGGCATAAGATAAATTTCATTTGCACTACAAAACCTGCATACTTTATCTTTCAATTCAATTAATTTCGTCATGGGTGCCTCCTACATTTTAAGCTTTTCATCTCTCTCATACATTTTATCCACCGTATGCAAGTGTTTCATGTATTCTTCCAGCTTTTTACGCCCTTTTTTGTAACGCACATTGTAAACTAGGATTGTGGCAAATACATACAACACCAAAAATCCTATATACATAAGCCCAATTTTTAACGCAACATCAAAAATTTCAAAATTAAGTAACATTTTTGCTATGCTTTCCAAATTACAAATCACCCATATAACCACCATAAGACCATATGCTATCGTTCCGGAAAATATGCTTTTTACTACTTCTTTTCCAATAAAATCACTTTTATAAAACTGTCCCGTAGTTTCATACTGTTTTTCTTCTTTTTGCTCATATAAAGCAATTTTGTATAATTGTTTTACCCGTTCTTGGTTAATCATAATACGCTCCCCTAATCTACGGTTTTAATCTTCTTCCAACTGATTCTGAAGGAAACGCATACGGTCTTTTTCATGTGTTCTCTTTTTCGGCATCTCCATAATTGGTTTATCAATTGCACTCATAAGTGTATTGCCTATTTTAAACTTACATTCATTACAAAAACGACCTGTATGTATCATCTTACCACATTTTTCACATGTAATACCACTTGCGCCTCCCTCTACAAAGGTAAGACGTTCTTCCTTTACCCATTGTTTAATCTGTTTTACTGACACATCATTTTCCTTTGAAACAACTTCAATACTGGATTTTGGGTTCTCTCTTAAAAATTCTTTTACTTGTGCAAACTTTTCTTCCAATTTATTCATGCATTGTGGGCATAATCTTTTTCTGGAACTGCCTACCGCATTATATAACCTTCCGCATCCTCTACAATTTATAACTTCCATAAGTCCCCCCTATTGTTGTACTCCTGTTGCTATGCTTAAAATAAACACATTTTCAACTCCTGCCTCTTTGAGGCATGCCGTTACTTCCTCCATGGTACTTCCGGTTGTATAAATATCGTCTACAATCAAAATACGCTGTCTATATTGTACTATACTTTTTCGTGTCTGAAAAGCATTTTTCAGATTATTTTTACGTTCCTGCTTGTTTAGCGTCTTTTGTGGGACTGTATCCCGAATGCGTTCTATGTATTTTGCATCTGTCGGAATCTGTGTAAGCACGGACAATTCCCTTGCAAAACTTTCGGCTTGGTTATAGCCTCTTTTCCTTTGTTTCTTCGGATACATAGGCACAGGTATGATAAGTTCTATCTCATTTTGCCTTATCCACGCACCATAAAGCCTTACTGCTTCTTTTGCAAAAAAATGAGCATATTCTCTTTTATTGGAATATTTAAAACGATACAAAGACTTTTTTATCGCACCTTTATACAAAAAAATGGCTTTTCCCTGAAAGTCCAAAGATTCTGTTGATTTAGTTTTTCTTATGTAAGGAGAAACGGAAACGAATTGTTCCTTTGATTTTTTTTTGCAATTATAACAAAACTCATATGATGCATTTTCGATTGGACGACCACACCGCATACATGCCGGACTTGACACATAAAATAACTTGGATTTACAAAATTGGTGAATATCTCCCTCCTCCGAATTTAAAATTCGGTCACACACAGGACATCTTTTAGGATAGACCAAAGAAAGCAGATTATCTTTAGCCTCCATAAGAATTTGATATATTGTTTTATTCATTTTAATTCCTTTTATATTTGTCAGGTGGAGTGTCCCCACCTGACACAAGAATGTCCCCCAACCCACCACTTAGTGCTTCTTGCACTTGAAGTGGGGGACTTTCTTGATTCGGTTAAACTAAAAAACTTTTTGGCTTTAACCAAACAATTTATCTATCAGACAATATCCTTCTGCAACTACTATACCTGTCTGCATTGCTTCTTTTTCATTATAGCATCCATTATATACCTGTTCATTTGCAGAATCATACAGCATATATGGAACAGCATCGGATGTATGAGTACGAAGATAAATTGGTGTTGGATGGTCTGGAAGCACGAGCATACGGAATGCTTCTCCCGCATCTTTTAGTCCTTCCACTATCGGTTTGATAATACGTTCGTCTAAATTTTCGATTGCTTTGATTTTATGTTCCAGATTACCCTGATGTCCCATTTCATCCGGACCTTCAAGATGTACATATACAAAATCACAGCCTTCTTCTGTTAATACACGAACAGCGGCTTTGGCTTTTCCTTCATAGTTAGTATGAAGTCCGCCATTTGCCCCTTCTACTTCTACAACTTTCATTCCTGTACCGACTGCAATGCCTTTTAATAAGTCTACCGCAGAAATCATAGCACCTTTTTTATTTGTCTTTTCCTCAAATGAATACAAGGATGGTTTTGTTCCTGCACCCCAAAACCAAAGAGAGTTTGCAGGATTTAAGCCCTGTTCTTTTCTTTTTTGGTTAATTGGATGATTCACTAAGATATCATAGCTTTTTTTCATCATTTCCAGTAAAAATGCTTCCTGTGGCAAATATTCACCTATGCAGCGACCTAAAATATCATGAGGTGCATGCAAAGAAACAACTTTTCCGCCTTCCCATATAAAACAATGGCGGTAACTTGTTCCTACATAAAAATGATAGATTTCTGTCTCAAGCTCTTTTTTTACTGCTTCCAAAAGGATTGCTGCATCTTCTGTTGAAATTTCTCCGGAACTATGGTCAATAATCGTGCGTTTTTCATATTCCGGTTCTTCTTCTGATAACGTTACTAAATTTGCACGAAATGCAATGTGGTCATCTTGCATAGGGATTCCAATGCTTAATGCTTCCAGAGGAGAACGTCCGCTGTAATGCTTTTTGGGATTATACCCCAATACGGATAAATTTGCCACATCGCTTCCCGGACTCATTCCGTTTGGCACGGTATGAACCATGCCGACTTCACTATATTTTGCCAATTCATCCATCATTGGTGTTTTGGCATATTCAAGTGGGGTTTTATCCCCAAGTTTTTGGATTGGCACATCTGCCATTCCATCTCCTAAAATAATCACATATTTCATAATTTCTTACCCAAGACGAATACGGCTTACCATCCGAATTTCAGATGCTTTTTCTGCAAATACTGCTTCTTTCATAACGTCTGTTACAAAACCGATTTCGCCTTCTACAACTCCTTCTACATATTCCACATTTCCAAATACGCTTTCTACCTGTGCTTTATCTGAAGTAGTACGTACAAAGAACGCATTTTCACTTTCTTTATAATCAATTAAGTTTACTTTTTCCGCTGACCAATCAATAAAGATATTGGTATCTTTATGATTTGCCATATCCACGATATCGGTTACTACAGCACTTGCTGTCGGAAGTTTTCCTGCACCGCTTCCATAGAACATTGCATCACCTAATACATTGCCATGTACAAAAACGCTGTTAAATACGCCGCTTACATTGCAAAGCGGATGTTTTGCGGAAAGCATAAATGGTGCTACCATACAGCAGTACGTATCTTTTACTTCTTTACTGCTTGCCAACAATTTAATATTTTTTCCCATTGCTTTTGCATAAGCAAAGTCTTCGGTTGTGATTTTTGTAATACCTTCAGTATAAATATCCTGATAATCTACCTGTTTTGCACATACAAGAGAAGTAAGGATAGCAATCTTACGACATGGGTCAAAACCTTCTACGTCTGCTGTTGGGTCTTTTTCTGCAAATCCTTTTTCCTGTGCGTCTTTTAATGCTTCTTCGAAGCTAACGCCTTCTTCTGACATACGGGTTAACATATAGTTTGTTGTACCGTTTAAAATACCTGTGATTTCTTCAATGCGGTCTGCTGTAAGGCATTTGTTGATTGGGCGGATAATTGGAATACCACCGCCTACGCTCGCACCAAACATAAAGTTGATTCCTTTTTCTCTTGCAATTGCAATAAGTTCTGCACCTTTTTCTGCTACAAGATTTTTATTGGAGGTGGTCACATGCTTTCCTGCTTCTAACATTTCTTTTACAAATGTAAATGCCGGTTCTACACCGCCCATCGTTTCTACTACAATGCTGATTTCTTCATCTTCTACAATCTTTTTATAGTCATGAATAATGCAATCTTCGTATTTATCTCCCGGAAATTCACGCAAATCGAGGATATATTTTACCTCAATCGGTTCACCCGCACGTCTTGTGATAAGCTCCCTATTTACTTCTAAAACTTCTACTACACCACTTCCGATGGTGCCGTATCCCATTACTGCTACTTTCATCCTGTTCACTCCTTTATCTATGCTCGTGGTTTTCCACATTCTGAGCAGAATTTGCCTTTATTTTTATTTCCACAGGCACATACCCATTCCTGATTTGGTGCCGGTGTGCCACATTCCGGACAGAATTTGCCACGGTTTGTACTTCCACATGCACAAGTCCATGTATCTGCTCCCATTTGTGTGTGTATATTTTGCTGATACTGTGCATTTTGCTGCATTTGCATGTTCTGTTGATATTGTGCGTTCTGCTGCATCTGCATTTGTGCGAGATTTGTCTGGGAAGCCTGCCCCATAAAGCCGCCTCCCATATTCATGCCCATTCCCATGCCCATAAAGCCACTCATAGAGCCATTTGCATTCGAACCTGCTGCTTCCATACCGCGTGCAAAATGTCCCTGCACATAGCCTTCTCGTATAGTAGGGTCGGAAAGCATCGCACCTTCGTTACGCATATTGATAAGTTCCTGCGACTTTTCATCATAAGAAACACTTGCAATACCAACTGACTGAATCTCAATGCCACGTGCCTTATTCCAATCTTCATCCAATACGGATGACATATATTTTCCAAGTTCTCTTGCTTTACTGCTTACATAAGAAATGCGTATGCCATCGGCTGACATTTGGTTTATGGAAGATTGCAATGCTTCTAAAAACTCGGACATATACTGGTCATTGATTTCTTTGATATCCACATGGTCTTTATTTCTCGGAATTGCTTCTGCATAAAACAAAAGCGGGTTTACGATTCGAATCGAATACGTACCATGTGCACGCAAAAACAATTCTGCATTATAAAATCCGTCAAAATAATTAATCGGATTTCTTGTGCCAAATTTAATGCCTTTGATTTCCTGAAGATTGATATAATATACCTTTTGTTCACTTGGTGTCTGTCCGCCAAAACTGATACGTTCAAAGGCTTCGTTTAATGCCTCTCCAAACTCACCATTAAAAAGAGACGGCATACTGGAATTATTTACTTTATAATATCCCGGTTCTGCGGTGTAATCTACAATTTTACCACCATCTACAAGAATCATAAACTGATTGTCATATACACGAATCAAAGAACCATTGGACACGGTATCATTTGTGCCTTTTACATTCTGCCCTTTGCGTGTTCGTATTCCACGGGTAAAAACAGTCTGGTCGCTCATATTATCCGGCTCTATAATTTCTAACCATTGGTCTGCAAAGCCACCTTTGACTGCCATGCCTGCTGCCTTTATAATTCCCATGTCTGTTTCCTCCTAAAATATATTTTCATATCTACTCTATCTCAGTGCCCTTTCCTTTCGGGCATCCCAGACTTAACCATTTCAAATATCCATTGATAAATACGTCAATGCTTCCATCCATAATCGCACCTACGTTTCCACTTTCCACATCAGTACGATGGTCTTTTACTAAAGTATATGGCTGCATAACATAAGAACGAATTTGATTTCCCCATCCGATTTCCGTTACTTCTCCACGGATACCTGCGGCTTTTGCTTCCTGTTCCTCCTGCTTTTTCAAATACAGCTTTGCTTTTAACATCTGCATTGCTTTGTCTTTATTCTGGAACTGAGAACGCTGATTTTGACATTGTACCACGATTCCTGTTGGAATATGTGTAATACGTACTGCGGAAGATGTCTTATTAATATGCTGTCCACCTGCTCCGCTGGAACGATACGTATCAATTCTCAAATCTTCTTCTTTTACTTCCACATCTACATCTTCTTCAATATCCGGCATAACATCACAAGATACAAACGAAGTCTGACGTTTTCCTGCTGCGTTAAACGGAGAAATACGTACCAAACGATGCACGCCTTTTTCAGATTTTAAGTAGCCATATGCATTCTCACCACTTACTTCAAACGTAATGGACTTAATACCGGCTTCTTCTCCATCAAGAGAATCCAAGACGGTTAACGTAAAGCCTTTTTTATCTGCCCAACGGGAATACATACGAAACAGCATCGATGCCCAATCACAAGACTCCGTTCCACCTGCTCCTGCATGAAGGGAAACAATTGCATTGTCCCTATCATATTCTCCGGCAAGCAATGTTTTCAAACGAATCGATTCATATGTGTCAATAAATTCATCCAACATCGTTTTAATTTCCGGAATCAAAGCAGCATCGTTTTCTTCGTATCCCATCTCAATCATGGTTTCAATATCTTCATATCCTGTAGCAAGTTTTGCGAATGTTGCTACATCATCTTTTAAACTTTTTAATTCCTGCATCTTTTTCTGTGAAACAGAAGGTTCGTTCCAGAACTCAGGAGCTTCCATTTCTCTTTCCAACTCCTGAATTTTTTGTTCTTTGTTCACCAAATCCAATGCACCTTTTACTTCTTCCAAAGGCTGTTTGTATGTGCCAAGCACCGATTTAAAATTATCTAATTCTACCATTTTTTCTACCTCTTTTTACATTTTATGATTTTATTTTTGTCCTATGTTACATGGTTAAGCGTTACTGTTCACGGGTGACCAGTAACGAGTAAAAATCCATGCTAAATTTGCTTCGCAAATGGATTTTTACTTG
>CALAST010000106.1 GCA_937889225.1 uncultured Lachnobacterium sp.
CATCATAAGGATATTTATAGCAAAAATTTTTCCTACTGTAATTTTACACTATCATAAAGGAACAAAATATCCACCTTACAAAAACCTTATACTGTATACAATATTCACAATATAATTAATTCATTACTACCTATTTCCTATTCTCACTATCTTTAGCCCATACTTACTTATCACTCTATCAACTCCGCCTTCTGTTCTTCCACAAACGTCTTAAGTTCCGTATGTAATTTTCCCCTCACACTTAATATATTCTTAACGCCAAAATATGCCTTTACTTTATCTATATCCACAGTTTTTTCTATTGCCTCCAACTTTATCGTATCCACTTTTCCATTAATCGTATTCTTATATAAGTCATAGAAAGCCTCTGCATCAATTCCAAAGTTTAAAGCAAAATCTCTTATCGTTTTCTTAACTATCCTATCCGAATATTCCTCTATATAAGTCAAAAACGTCTTTCCTTTCTCAATAATAAGAAGTCCACTTCTTACATCATCAAGAATCTGCTTAGCATATATTTGTTTTCTAACCGGCAAAATACCAATATTTTTTTTAATTTCTGTAATTGCCTTTGCCTGTCTAATCAGTTGGTCTTCCTGTGTGCTAATATCTTTCAGCGTTACAATCTTAAACTGTGCTTCCAAATATTCTGCATCAATCTTCTCCATCTCTATCGTTGACAAATTTGTTGGCATATCAAATCCCGGCTTCTTTTTGCCACCTCCACCACCACCATTTGATGGTAAATCCTGATATCTCTTATTTAAAATGCGATATGTCCTTTCATTAAAATGCAACATTGCACCAAATTCATTATCCCATTTCAATCCCTGTAAAATTGCCATTCTAAGCGTACTTTTCAATCGATAAAACTCTTTTCTGAATTTCTGTCTATTTTCATCTGCTTTAGGCAACTGCTCAAAATTTTCTATATGGTCAATTGCAAAAATGTCCACAATATTCTGAAATGTCTTATTAAGTGTTTTTATATTTTCATCCAGATTATCTACCTGTACATTTGTATAATCTCCTTGACAATAGAGTTTGAGTGCTTCGTCTAAATTTCTCCTCATCGTATAAATCTTACGAAAGAACTTAACTAATCCCAAAGGCTTTTCATTATTGTCATATACACGATTTGTTCTGGATATTGCTTGAACCAGATTATCATTTTCCAATACCTTGTCAAGATATAATACATTTACATATTGCGAATCGAACCCTGTTAGCAACTGGTCTACAACAATAACAATATCCAAGCATTTATCATGATTATTTCCTATCCTTGTATATGGCTTTGAATGAGATAATCTTGCCATCAAATCTTCTTTGAATTTAGTGCTTTTTGTATCTTTTTTCCAATCAAGTTCTACGCCAAATGTATTTACATAATTTTCCACAATTACACGTAATGCTTCTTCTTTTACAAATTCTCTGCCTGAATTTGTATCAACATTTGCATCAAAAAGTGCAGTTACATGTAACTCTGGTTTCATCTCTCGAAACAGCTTCCAATATTCATAAGCTTCCGGTATGGATGATGTTGCTAAAATGCCATGAAACAATGTTTTATTCTCACCATTCGCAATCGAATCAAAATTATTGATTATATTTTCTACTACTTTTCTTCTATGAGCATCATTATTGTATTGGTCAGATGGTAAGTAATCCTCAATTCCCCTTAAATCTCGTCCACTTTTATCTTTCTTTACATTTCCTCTTTCATCATACTCTGTTGCCATAGGAGCTTTTTCCATGAAATAACGATATATTTTCCATTTCTTCGGGTCTTTTTTCGCTTCTTCTATTGACTTTGCACAACTTTCGTGTAATGCGACATTTTTTCGCAGAACGCTATCATCATATGTCCGTTCTCCTTTCGGATAAAATCCTAATACATTGCCATCACGAATACCTGTTGCTAATGAATATACTGCAAGACATCTTCCAAATACCGATTCTGTTGTCATTTCCCCTTCACGCATATTTTCAGGAAATATTGGCGTACCTGTAAAACCAATAAAAAGAGCATTGTAAAATGTTCGTTTTAAATTCTGATGCATTTCACCAAACTGAGAACGATGTGCTTCATCTATGATAAATACAATTTTCTTTCGTTTTATTTTTTCCAGCTCCTCTTTTCGTTCTTCCACCTTTTCATCTGTAATATTTGATATTTTTTGAATGGAAGTCAGCAACATTTGATTATCAACTTTTGAACTTACCAACTTGTTAAACAAATCAAATGTACTTTTTGTCTCAACTACCTTCCTGCCAATTGGTGCAAAGGAATTATATTCCTGTTTTGATTGATTATCTAAAGCCTTTCTATCAACTAAAAATACAACATTATCTGCATAACCTCTATCTATAATAAGTTGTCCTGCTTTAAAGGATGTCATCGTCTTTCCACCACCAGTAGTACACCATACAAATCCTCCAAGTTGGTCATGGTCTCCCCATCTTTGTTTTGCAACACGGTTTACAATTGCTTTAATCGCAACATATTGATAGCTACGGCAAACCTTTAATGTATCTTTTTCTTTATCTGCAACAGAATAATAACCTACTAACTGATGTGCTTCCGGAATGGATAAAATTCTAGATTCTCCATCTATGATTTCTTTCCAACTGTGAATAATACGATTGTCCCTATCTCCCCAATGAAAAAAGAATGCCGGATTCATCTTATCTGCACTTCCCGGATTTGCAAAATACAAGGCTTCTTCTGGTGTAATTGCCCAAAATACCTGAACTAAGCTCATAAACCCTTGAAATTTTCTTTCTTGGATATATTTTTTTATTTGGTTGGTAGCCTCTGATACATCTACACCACTTGCTTTTAATTCAATATGAATAACCGGTATACCATTTATCAAAAGAGTGATATCACCTCTTCTATCTCGAGTATCTTCCTCAAGATTAAAAACAACCTGTTCTGCAATTTGATACTTTGATGTTCCACCCGCAACTTCACTTGGAGAAAAAATATTTAGAAAAACATCTTTTCCTGCATTTTTCTTATCCTTTGAATCACTATCACGCCTTACTGGAATATCTTTTCCAATAATAAAAATATTAGACTTTACCGGTGTGTTCGCCTGTTCTCGCACCGTATCCATAAGCCTGTCCATTTCAGATTCAGAAAGAGGAATGTTATTTAGTTGTATACGATTTCTATCGAATATTATATTTTTCCAATTTTCAATTAGTTCCGGAATTGTCTTGTGATATAAAACTTCATTGCTCCAGCCTTTCTTTATTAAGGTCTCAATAAAATCTTTTTCAAAATTTAATTCCCCTTTTCTACCAGTATATGATAATGGCATATAATTCCTCCCTATATAAACATTTTATCAAGCATGGACTCTTTGAAAAGTTTTAACTTTTCATATTTTTGCTGATGAAGAGTGATACGATTGTCGAGTTGTTTAAAATATGCTCCAATCTTCTTGCGTTCTTTTGATGACGGAACCATAATTTCTGTTTCATTTATAGCCTCTTTAGATAAACTTGGAACTCCAGTTGATTCATCCTTTTTTCTCCAATCTATTGTTTGAAAAATGGCAAAAACAAAATCTATATTATCAGAATTGTGTGGAACTGCATAAAATAAAGTATCTACTGTCCAAAATGGTGCACGTAAAATATAAGGTTTATCAATCGTTCCTTTACGACCGATTCCGATTGCATCTCTATCATAAGACAATGCTTCATTTACACTTAACATATACCCACCCGTTCCATATACTGGAATATCTCCCTCTGACAAGTGTTTATAGTCTCTTCCACTACATATATCTACTATCTCAGACAACTTATATGGTTCCCAAGCTCTGGTAAAACCTCTAAACCTTATTTCTGGAATTTGTTCACCATTTTTAGGAAACATTTTATCCAACATTGCTTCTTTAAGAAGTTTCAGTTTCTCATATTTACACTTATGAAGGTCTATGAGATTATCTATATTTGAAAAAAATGTTGCAATCTTCTTCTGCTCATTAATATCTTTTGGCACCCAAATTTCTATTTCACTCAAGGTTGGATATTTCAAATTCCAGTTATCTGATGTAATTCCTTGTGAATTAACCTGAAATGTATGTATCATATCTGGTTTCTTAAATAGATAAGCCATACATTTTGAATTAATATTTTCTTTTGGCGAAAGTACTGTATATGCCGGACTTACAATACCTTCATATGGAGAATAACCACTCGCACCTTGCCACATTCTCATTGAATTATATGCAATATCACCCACACATACTTTCTTATATTTCGACTTATCCTCATTAGAGTTATTATACCTACCAAGTTCAGAAAATTTCTTTATTCCTTCATTAATTGTAACAGAAATAAGCTCACCATCAGGCATATTTTCTACTCTTTCAGAAAAACAATCGCCAATCTTCCTCTGTTCCCACTCATCCGTAAATCCTTCAAACCTTATCTCTGGAACATTTCTTTTTTCCATTAGAATAGCCCCTTTCTAAAAATATCAATCGCTTCCATATTCATCTCATTTCCACATAATTCTTCAAGCATCTCCTGTAAAATGACATTCAGCTTATCAATTTCTTCATCAAGCTCCGGAAGTGGATGTTCATATTTCTTTTTCAGGCTTTCAAGTGCATTAACAAGTTTCATCATTACCTGTTTTACGTCTTCATCAATACGGTTCATTACCGGTTCAATCCATTTTTGAATAAGAAGATTATCAACTTCGCTATCTGTCAGATTTACAATTTTCTCGATTGCTTTACTCTCAAGCTCTTGTGATAGATTTTTTATTTCTTTATTGACCATACTCTTCTGTTCAATCTTCTTTCTTATTGCAACTATTTTACCTTCTTCCGTATCCATGTCAAACTCATGATTCAGCTTTAAAAACTCTATATATACCTTTACTACTGCTGCTCCATAAGTTCCATCCTTACTGCATTTCATTCGTTCCCATAATATTTCTTCATGCAAATCAATAAAATCTATCTTTTCTTGTTTTTTCTTTAATTTAAGATACTCTTCTAAAGTTTCTGTCTCTGGAAGTGACAATTTTGAAAGAATTTGCTTCACTTCATCGTTTATCTTCTTATTATCCATTTTACTATTGTCATCGCTCTCATCTTTTGAAAGACTGGATTTTGTATCTTCTTCTAAGCTATTCCATAAATCATCGATTTCACTTTCCAATGAAGAACTCTCATTGTTTAATTTTTCAAGCTCATCTAACTCTGACTTAAAATACTGCTCCTGAATCATACAAATCGGAATAATTTTTCCTTTTACCCCTTTTTGTACTTCTACATATTTTTTGGTATTGCTATCTTTTTGTAACACAATATTGGGTTCTATCTCTTTGCAAATCTGCTTTCCTTCATTATGGATTCTAATCAAGTCCCCTTCCACAATATCCCACTTATCTGAGAATGCTTGAAAAACAGAATAACTATCTAACAAGTTCACATCTCCATAAAACTCAAACAATCGTTTTATAATCTTATCATGTGCTTGCATATCGACACTATCGTAAATCAACAATGATATTAAATACTCTCTAAACTCTTGTGAAATCACACCAATATTTGAAATATACTTTTGCACATCATCATCAGAAAAAACTACTTCTTTCATATTTGTCGACTTAAAAGTATTATACTGATTATTCAACGTAAATATCTTTGATTTTATATTCGGAAATTCTGCCCAATATTCATCATATACAGAAAGACTTTTTTCTGAAATACTTCCTGTCATAACTGAATATGGGTCAATCGCTTCTTTGCTCTCTGTTGCAGAAATATATCTTGGGATATTCAGATTATAGTCATTCTCAATAATTTCATCCAATTCTACAACTTTTGAAAAGTTCTTTACGCTTTTTCTTTCCTTTACAACATCAAATATCTTTTTGATATCCATTTCCCTTAATACATTTTGTGTTCCCTCTTTTGCATAGGACAGAGAAGCATCTATAAATAAAATATCGCTTTCTTTTCTTCCTTTTGAAAGCACCATAACAATAACAGGAATACCTGTTGCAAAAAACATATTTCCCGGAAATCCGATTATCGTTTCAATATTCCGATTTATTATAAGATTTTTTCTAATCTCATATTCTGCTGCCCCACGGAATAATACACCATGTGGCAATACAATCGCCATAATGCCTTCCTTTTCTTTTACATGATAAAGACAATGCAATAAGAATGCATAATCCGCTTTTTTCTGTGGTGCAAGACCATAATTAAATCTTTCATCCAATTTGTGTTCCTCTGGATTCCATCCTTGACTATAAGGTGGATTAGAAACTACCGCATCTATTGGAAGTACTTCATATGCTTTATCATCCTCAAAATATGGCCAATCTTCCTTTAAGGCATCTCCATTACGCACTAAAATATTTTGAATTCGTATGTCCTGCATAAATAAATTCATTTTTGCAAGATTACAAGTTTCAGTAATAAGCTCTTGTCCATAATATTTGATATGATTTGTATCAACAAATTTTCCTACTTCTTTTCCTATATTTAAAAGCAAACCTCCTGTTCCAAGCGTTGGGTCATATACGCTCACTTCACTTCTATCTTTCAATCTATCCGCTACTATCTTTGCCATAAGAGAAGTCAATCCATGTGGTGTATAAAAAGCTCCGTCTTTTTTCGCCTCACTTGAAAATTGTTTAATCAAGTATTCATAAATATATCCAAGAACATCATAATCTTTGCTCTTTGGTGGTATCTGCCAAATCAAATCTACAATACTGCGTACCGCACTATCACGAGAACCTGCATTTTCTCCAAGCTTTGTAAGTC
This sequence comes from uncultured Lachnobacterium sp., assembly GCA_937889225.1. Taxonomy (GTDB): domain Bacteria; phylum Bacillota; class Clostridia; order Lachnospirales; family Lachnospiraceae; genus Roseburia. Next base: position 6,813 of record CALAST010000106.1, read on the forward strand.
CGGATTCTAATACAGAAAAGATATTTTCAAAAAGCTTCTGATATCTTATATCTATATTATCATAAAATTTTCCAATTGCTTCTGAAACATTTTTGGCTCCAAAATGAATGCCTTTTTTTCTCCAAACAGAAAAAAGGTCTTCATATGCTATAAAATATCCATTATGGTCCATAAACAAACCAATTGTTTCTTTATCTATATCTATTAAGTCTTCTTCTGTTTCTCCGCCAACTTCCTTTAAATAGCTAAGTTCTTTATCTGAAAGATACTTATAAAACATAAATCCAAGAATATAATCCTTATATTCACTTGCTTTAATATTTTTTCTAAGTTCATTCGCAGTTGCCCATATTCTTGTAGCCAATTCTTGTTTTGTCATTATCTTTTTTCCTCTGTTTTCATTTATTTGTATTCAGTCCACAATAGTAGAATACATTCAAATCGTCTTCAATAATGAACGGAACAATACTGTATTTTATACATATCATTCCGTTTTATCATCTTTTCTTTTTAATTTCTTATCTTTTCTTTCAAAACATTATCAAGTACAGGTAGAGATTCCAACTTTCTAACATCATAGTTTCTTCCTTATTGTACCAAGTCGCTAGCGCGACGGCTAGCCCTTAGTACATAATTTCGCTACTTTTTCAAAAAAAAATAGCAGT
>CALAST010000107.1 GCA_937889225.1 uncultured Lachnobacterium sp.
TAACTGTTCCTTCGAAAACCTGAATTCTTTCACGGTTTCCTTCTTTGATTTTACCATAAACTTTTACAGTATCACCAACGTGAAATTCCGGAACAACTTCTTTTAACTGTTCTGCTTCAATGCTTTTAATAATTTCGCTTGCGTTCATTTCTTGTGCCTCCTATTATTTAGACGTTCTTAATGCGCACTATGCTGCAACAGAGGACCATCACTTTTTTCACAACATTAGTAATCTATCATACTTTTGCTATAATTGCAAGCATTATTTTTATTTAACATACATTCTATACTTCTTTATGCCATCCAGACAATTGGCGTTTTTGATAAATGCAGACCCAATTTTTTTTGCATTTCCAAAGATGCCTCATTGTCGACTACCACATATGCATATGGAGTCCAACCTAATTGCAAAGTATAATTTACAACATATGTCTCTAATGCAGAACCAATTTTTCTGCCACAATACCGTTCTAAAACCTTTAACATTCCTATACTTCCATCATCGTGAATTCCTGCACATCCGGCGAACTTCTGATTTAAAAAAGCCCCAAACATACTGCCTGCTGCAATTCGTTCTTTTGTATATTCGATATCATCCACTAAATCATAAATTTCACTTATTTTATCTGAATCATCTTCTGTCAATGGTCGAATCACAAGCCCTTGTGCCGTAGGTTTTCCATCTGCACGATACAACCCAGTAATCGACATACGCTCTTTTTGCGTATAAACCGCTTGATAACACAATAGGACATTATCTTTTGACAAAATATCTTTTACTTCTTCCATTAAATCAACCTGATGCAACACGATTTCATCAATGGAATAACGGGTTTCATCATCTAAATCCATCAAAAGGTCCGCAGAATCACCTGTATAATAAAAGATATTTGTCTTTTTGTCTTTTAATAGAATCTTATCACATTCTTTTAATACAATGACCGCCCTTCCCCGATTAATCAGTTCAATCATATCCATATGAAGTATTTTTTTCTTCATAAGTCTGGCTTTGCATTTTTGCAATCTTTCATATTCCTGATATAAATCCGGTCGTCTTTCTTTCGTTCGTTTTATGGATTCTTCCAATCTCCATGCATCTATCTTTTTTTGATTTCCACTAAGCAAAACTTCCGGCACTTTTCTACCAAGCCATACTTCCGGTCTGGAATATTGCGGATATTCCAAAAGTTCTCCATGAAACGATTCTATTTCTGCGGAAATTTCATTATGTAATACACCTGGAACTAGTCTTGCAATGGCATCTATCATAACCATAGCCGCTAATTCTCCTCCAGTAAGTACATAATCTCCAATAGAAACATAATCCGTCACCACTTCTTCCAATACACGCTCATCAATGCCTTCATAATGACCACATAAAAAAATCAAATCATCATTTTTTGCAAGATCTTCTGCCATATTCTGCGTAAAGGGATATCCTTGTGGGGTAACATAAATTACTCGTTTTTTATGCTCGGCCGGAATCGCATCTGCCACACTTTTATAGGCATCATAAACAGGCTGTGCCTGCATTAACATACCTGCACCGCCTCCATATGGATAATCATCCACTTTTTTATGCTTATTTGCGGAAAAATCCCGTATGTTAACCGCTTCCATTGTAATTTGCCCATTTCCCAAAGCTCGGCCGGTAATCGATGTATTCAAACCATTTACAACCATTTCCGGAAATAAAGTTAAAATATGAAAATTCATGCCCCCTCCTAACTAAATCTTATCCAAAACAAAATTTTTCCGTTTTTATTTCATATAAACGTTCCCATATATTATAAAGCATTTAAAGTAGGGGATTTTTCCTTCTACGTTTAATCTCTCAATCCCGGCAATAAATGCACAAGAATTGTACCTTCTTCCAAATTTATCTCTTTCACACAATCCGGAATTTTAGGCACGAGCAAATCCTTTTCGCCTTCTTTTGAAAATACATACACATCATTTGCACCTGTTTGAATGACATCCGAAAGCGTTCCAATATCTTCTCCCTCATCCGTTGTTCCTTTTAAACCGATAAGGTCTACAATAAAATATTCGCCTTCTTCTAATTTCACGGCATGTTCTCTTGTAACAAGTAAATCTGCCTGTTTATATTTTTCTACATCATTAATATTATCAATGCCTTTAAATTTGAGAATTACCATGTTTTTCTGAAATTTCACCGATGTAATTTCCAAATCTTTTGTTTCTTTTCCATTATCTAAAATAACCTGCTTTAATTTTTTGAATCTTTGAGGGTCATCCGTAGTTGGAAAGACCTTTACTTCCCCACGAATCCCATGTGTGCTGGTGATTACACCAACTCTTAAAAATTGTTCCATATCGTCCTCACTATCCATTTAAAAATATATCCTCCTGAATAAACATTATGTAATGTTTGAAACTTGCTTATTTATAATCTTAATTTCTATTATCTATATTATAACATATCTTTACATAAAAAACACCTTAGAATTTACTCCTAAGGTGTTTCTCATCCTACTGCATAATTTCTACGACAACCTTTTTGTCTTCTTTAGAGGCTGCGGCTTTTACAACAGAACGGATTGCTTTTGCGATACGTCCCTGCTTGCCGATTACTTTGCCCATATCTGCTTGAGCAACGCGTAATTCCAAAACGATTGCTCTTTCGTTTTCTGTTTCTGTAACAATTACTTCATCCGGGCAATCAACTAACGCTTTTGCAATTACTTCCACTAATTCTTTCATAGTGTTTCCCTCTCAAATCTTATTTTACAATACCAGTTGCTTTGAAGATTTTTGCTACTGTTTCTGTTGGCTGTGCACCATTTGCTAACCATTTTTTCGCTAATTCTTCATTTACATTGTATTCAGATGGTGTTTTCATTGGATCGTATGTTCCGATTTCTTCGATGAATCTGCCATCTCTTGGAGATTTAGAATCTGCTACGATAATTCTGTAAAAAGGTGCTTTTTTCTGTCCCATTCTTCTTAATCTGATTTTAACTGCCATTTGAAATGTCCTCCTAAAATTAAATATAATATCTTTTTATTACAATTATTTCTAAAAATGAACTGTAAACCATATAAAATAGATTTCCTGTACGCAGGTTTTCATTCGGATTGTTCGTATCCTATAAATTTATCATTTGATATGTTTGCTTTCACAAAAACATATTATCAATTTCGGTTAAAATGGAAATCTGCCACCAAACGGATTTCTTCTTCGTTTGCCTTTCATCATACCCGGCATTTTTTTCATCATTTTTTGCATCTGTTCAAACTGTTTGACAAGTCTGTTTACTTCTGCAATATCCACGCCTGCACCTGCTGCAATCCGACGTTTACGGCTTGGATTCATCAGTTTTGGATTCTGTCGTTCCTGTGGTGTCATGGAATAAATAATTGCTTCCGTACGTGCCATTTGTTTTTCTGCCGCTTCGGTGTCGATATCCGGCATTTTGGTACCCATACCAAGTCCCGGCATCATGCCAAGCATACTCGTAATACCACCCATTTTTTTCATTTGGGTCATGGAATCCAAAAACATTTCATAGTCAAACTGGTTTTTTCTTACCTTTTCTTCCAGTTTTTTTGCGTCTTCTTCGTCAATGCTGTCTTGTACTTTTTCAATCATGGTCAAAATATCGCCCATGCCTAAAATACGAGATGCCATTCTGTCCGGATAAAACTGTTCCAAATCGGAAAGTTTTTCACCCATACCGGAATATAAAATCGGTTTTCCGGTTACTGCACGAATAGAAAGTGCCGCACCGCCTCGTGTATCACCATCTAATTTAGTAAGCACAACGCCATCCAGACCGATTTTTTCATCAAACGTCTGTGCAACGTTTACTGCATCCTGACCTGTCATCGCATCTACAACGAGAAGTGTCTGATGTACGCCTGTGAGTTCTTTTATTTCTACCAATTCCGCCATCATATCTTCATCAATGTGAAGACGACCTGCGGTATCGATAAATAACACATTAAATTGATTCTTTTTTGCATATTCTACTGCTGCTTTGGCAATATTGGCAGGTTTTTCTTTGTTTCCCATTTCGAAAACTTCCACGCCCATTTTTTCGCCATTGATTTTTAACTGTTCAATCGCTGCCGGACGGTATACGTCACAAGCTGCAAGCAGGCTTTTTTTGCCTTTGAGTTTTAACTTTCCGGCAATTTTTGCGGTAGTGGTCGTTTTACCTGCACCTTGCAAACCAACCATCATAATGATTGTCAATGCTTTTCCCGGTTCGAATTTAATTTCCGTTGTTTCCGAACCCATAAGTTTTATCATTTCTTCATTTACAATCTTTACTACCATTTGCCCCGGATTTAAGCCGTTCATAACGTCTTGTCCGATGGCACGTTCCTGAACATCTTTGATAAATTGCTTTACCACACGGAAGTTTACATCTGCTTCGAGCAATGCCATTTTTACTTCTTTCATGGCTGTTTTTACATCATCTTCTGTCAGGCGACCTTTACCTCTTAAGTTTTTGAACACGTTCTGCAGTTTCTCTGTTAAACTGTCAAATGCCATATTTTATAGCTCCTCTAATATTTGGTTGGAGATGTTTTCAATATCTGTTAAAATATTGGTATCGTTTGTTTCCTTGAACTGTTTTGCCAGTTCGTGGATTTGTCCTACGTTTTCTTTTACGGCTAGGAAACGGGCAACTAAATGGAGGTTTTTTTCATAATCCATTAGTTTTTTGGAGCAACGCTTTACCATGTCGTTAACACCTTGTCGGCTGATTCCTTCTTCCTCAGCAATTTCACCAAGGGATAAATCGTTGAATACAAAGTCTTCATAGATGCGACGCTGGTGCTCGTTTAACAGCTCTCCGTAAAAATCATATAAATACGCAAGTTCGATTTTTTGTTCCATATCTTTACCTAAATGTGGTATTGTTTTTGGTTATTGCTTATGTGTGAATAATAACAATTATTGCACCTTTGGTAGAGTAACACAATATGAGAAAGGTGTCAAGTGTTTTTTCTTGACACCCTCATATATTTATTTTTATACAAATTTAGGATATCAAATCTCCAATAATTCATCTATATCACATTTTAGTACTTTTGCAAGACGATATAAACTAGAAACATCGGTATTCCATATTGTTGTAAAATCATTTTCCAATTTATCAATAATTTCAATAGAAACACTTGATTCATCTGCTAAACGTGACTTAGAATAATTCATCATTTCACGTCTGCTACAAAGATATGTTTTGGTATGCTTTCTTCGGAAAATCTTTTCTGCGGTATCTACAAACTTTGATACATCTGCTTCATGATGAGTAGGATACATACAAAGAATATCATTAATAGACAAATATTCATTTATCTTTCGAAAACTTCTTCCGATTTTCCATTGATAATATGCTAATATCCAACCTGTCCAAAATTCTGGTGTTTTATCCAAATCATAAACTTCTTCTTCTGTCCGTTCCTTTCCTGTAATTTTGAAAATGACTTCTTTTGCAAGTTCACCACCTGTCATTCCTGCAACTACTCTTGGATTTCCTTCTTCAAATTGTTTTGCAATTCCAGAATTTAAAAACATGGTGTAAAAATATTCTGCATCTATATGACATATATTAATTGCATATTCCATCATATTCCCTAATGTTTCTTGTGCTTCCGTTAAATATCCATCATAATAAGCGTTTATCTCCATTTTTTATATCCTCTCTCATAATATCAAGCATAAATAAATCATTTTTATTGGAACGTTTTCTAACGTTATTTCGAAATTCATATCTTGCAATCTTATCTCTATTCATTTTTAACGCATAATATTTATTAGTCGATGCTATTTCTGCATTCACAAATTGAATTTGTTGAAATGCTTTTTTACTTTTTAATACAATTTGCTCTCCTAATTTACCAAGTAGCATTGCCTCTTGTAACTGTTGCAATGAAATAGTATTTGCCACAAAATTTTTTGCAAATGTAAAATAAGAATCATCTGCTCGATAACCAATAATAATATCATATTCCCGAATATCTATTAAAAAATTTTCTTTTAAATAATTTTTTGCTTCTTCGGAAATACTGTTTCTTTCCCAATAAGTACGATTATCTGCAAGTATTGCTAACCAATTTAATACATGAAAAGGTGGCTTATTTAATTCTAAAATTTTTAGTCCATTCATATCTAAATCGTACATATTAGCATATCCGTCCGTTCCATGTGAACATGCCCATTCTTTTGCTAACTCAATATTTTCCGTACAATAAAATCCACGACCATAGTCGTTTGTTAAAGCACCTTTTCCGAATTGTGGAAATTCAACCATGTATTCCGAACCATGATATACTTTAATTATATCAGACATATTCATCCCCCTTTTTGCAAACTAATGTTCTTTTAGTATATCATATTTATATTTTATATGCAAAACTTTCTCAAAATAATAATAAGGCTATCGCAATAAGCCAAAGGATAGCAAGATATAGTCTTTAACTTAAGTAAATACTTCTATATCTTGTATTAAATTCACTTTTGCGACAGCCTATTAAAAACTGAAATCTCAAATTATTTTTATCAGATATTTATATCTATCATATACTATTAATTTTTATAAAGTTTCCTTTGACATATATCTTCTCAATTTGCTTTCTCAAAAGATGCGTATATCTCTCCATCATCATTCAATAAATTTAACACATTACTTTTAATTTCAAATGTATATACTTTTGTTTCCATAAGAACACCGGTTAATCTAAGCCTATTACCTTCTATTGAATAATCAGCTGCATAATTTGGGTGACTTGATGTATATGTACCATCACTAAAAAATTCCAAATAGTCAAAACCTGAACCTTCCGTTTTTTCCCAACGTCCCACAATTGCATTTCCATTACTGGAACATCCACAAAAAACAACTGCGATTAATAACATTGATGCTAACATAAGTATCGAACGACTTTTTACTGCATTTTTCATAAATATTTTCCCCCTTAAAATTATTTAAAAAAGTAATATTTGAGTAAATATCAAATACTATACAAAATTTTATTTTTATATACACGACTGATAGAAATAAATACGTTGATTTCTAATCAGTCGTATTACTAAAAATTTAAAATTGAATTGTGCAATTTTTCAAATTTGCTCATTTATAGTTAAAAAGATTAATATAACTATCTGTAAAAATAATTTAAATTTTAAGTTTTTAAATTTAACAAAAATATGATAACTATAAAAACTATAAATTTTTTGTGTTTTACAAAGCAAAGCTTCGCAGTTTACATTCAACACTTGTTCGTGAATGTAAGTAAATATCCGGTACTTACAATAAATCTTATTCTTAGTATGTCCATGTACAATAATATCTCAAATCTTCCGGATTTTTATCTTCTCCTTCATACGCATATTTGAGAATGATATCTCCATCTTCATCATATTTATAATCATAGTGCCATTCGGTAACTGAACCATCTTGTAAATTTTCTATATCATGTATATCATTTACATCAAAATAAGTAGTTTCTGTTTTATTCAATATATTTCCATTTTCATCATATACATAATCATAAATATCAACTATACCAAACCTTGTAGAAATAGATTTTATAATATCACCCTGTTCGTTATACTCATAATAATCTTCACTTTCATCAATCAAATACTCCCAAACATATTCTAAACTCCATTCTTTTTTCTGTTCATTCCATTTATCATAAGCTTTATAATATAAATATATTTCTTTACCTATATAACTATATCTATATCTTTCGCTTGCTCTCCATTCTCCATTTTTATCATAATTATAATAAATAAGATTTTCGTTTGTCTTAATTCCATCTATATAAGTAATTATTTTTTTCTTTTCCACATCTCCATTACTATTATAAGTATACTCATATTCTTCCGTATGTATTTTCTCCGTTTTCACTCCGTCTACATAAGTAGTTGTAATCCCTGAAATCATTTCCCCATTTTCTTTATAGGTAGCTTTAAACTCACTTGTAATCTCTCCATAACTACGGGTAACACTATTTACGGATGACACTTCTCCGGATTCAAAATAAGTATACTTATATTCTATAGAATAATTATCTCCTGTACCATCTAATTGATATATCACATTTCCATTTTTATCATACTTTTTATGCATTGTAATTCCTGACTCTGCTGCAAGAACCACTGATTCATCAGTTCTGATACATTCATACTCTTTGATAGCTTTACCCTTTTTCTTTGTTGTCTCTTTCTTTTTATTTTCTGTAATAGAAAATTTATCCCCTTGTACATTGTCTTCTCTATTTTTAATAAAAAAAATTCCTCCACCAACTAATGCACCAACTAAAATAACACTTACAAACATCATTACAGTCTTCTTGTTGTCTGTTTTTGTAGCTGCTTTTGTTTTTTGCTTAGTTTCTCGTTTTTTAATATTCTCATATACACTATCATCTATCAGATGTTCTCCACATTTCGGGCAAAATTTTACTCCATCTTCTAGTTTTGTACCACACTTTTTACAATACATTCTCCTACCTCCCCTTACATATTTTCCTAAAACAATACTCATTATTTTTATAGAGATAGATTAGCACCATATTTCCGTTTTGTCAACTCTATAGAGATTACTTTTATTTCTATAACAACAACTCCTATTTTATGAATTTGTTATCGTATCTACATATGTAAAGGAGAATTTTTATGGATATTGGAAAAAGAATCACTCATTTTCGTACACAAAGAGACTATACGACAAATAAACTTGCTTATATTGCAGGCGTTTCTCAAAGTTATCTTCGAGATGTAGAACTTGGAAATAAAAATCCAACTGTCTCATTTTTATCTTTAATATGCGATGCATTAGATATTTCTCTTTCTGCACTTTTTGCAGATGAAACAGATGAAATATATACCGATGCACTTATGGAAAAAGTTAGTAAGCTTTCTCCACGTCAAAAAGAAACATTACTTGCATTTTTGTATGCTATGGAAAAGGAAGATGAATGAAGTATAGTCTATAATATTGCGAAAATCCAAACTGCACTTCCTAAAGTTGCATATTACTTTTTTATGCTATAGGAACTATTTCTTGTACAAAAAAAGACATTGTATCTAGACAAATTTCATCTGTTTACAATGTCTTTTTCATTTATCCTATCAACACGTGTTTCCCTTCAAACGCAAAACCATATTTATAAATATGTGCTTTTGCAATGCCTTTTGTAAGCAATATTGTATCATATTGCTTTTCTTCTATCTGTTTTAAAGCGACTGCAACGGTGTCTTCTAATGTTTTTTCTTTCTTTGAATTATGCACTTTAAATTCAAAAATAAACGCATCTTTTGTTTTGTCTTTTGGTTCTAACATGACATCATATCTTCCAAATCCGCTTTCACGATTGGATGTAAGAACATATTCGCCTGCGAGTTCTGCCATAAGACCAAGTACAAATCCGTGATAGAAACGCTCCGGCTCTGTTCCCGATGCTCTCTTACCCGTATCAAAACAGCTAAAAGTTTCTAAGGTTATACGGTTCATATATGCATTCATGGCTTCTATATCTTTTTGCAAAAGAGCTTCTATAAATTGGTTATAGTCGGAATCTACTTGAAAGAACCAACTTCTTGCCATAATAAGAAACATTCGCTTCACTTCATGATTTGTAATCATAAGGTCATATTTTGGAAAACGTCCTGCTTCTATTTCTTCTGTTTTCTCTGCATGTAATGCTTTTACATATCCGGTTGCAAGCAAAAGACTCCAAATGGCTGTTTCATTATTTTCCAATTGACTATACACAATTTGCTCATCAATCGGACAAGAAATCACTTCTCCACGAAGCAATGCTTCAAACGTTGTTTTGATACGTTGTCCGCTTTCTTGAATCAATTTACTTACAAGACTGTTTGAGCTAGTATTTGCCCAATAAGTTCCATATTGACCATTTGTATCAAGAAAATTGATAATGGACCATGGATTGTAAACATCGGTTTGCTTTCCAAATACAAAACCGTCATACCACTTCTTTACACGCTCTTTTTCATGAGCTAATCCTTGTTCTTCTAATGCTTGAAAAACTTCTGCTTCTGTAAAACCAAAAACAGTTGCATAACTGTCTGATGTGGTTGTTATGACTTTTAAGTTATTTAAATCGGAAAAAACCGACTCTTTACTTATTCTGGTAATACCTGTCATCAAGGCACGTTCCAAATAAGGATTTGTTTTAAACGCAGAATTGAACATACTTCTGATTAATGTAACCATTTCTTCCCAAAATCCATGTACATAGGCTTCTTGCATAGGTGTATCATATTCATCTAAAAGAATAATTACTTTTTTCCCATGATACAAATATAAAAATTTGGAAAGTTGATGTAATGCGTAAGTAATATCGCTATCTTTGATATCCACAGACATCATTCGGTTAAAAAAATCAATATCTGACTGTTGTAAAATGTCACTGTTTTTTAAGTAAACATGTTCTGTAAATAAATTGGTAAGAATCAAACAAATTTTTTCGCGTGTAGTAGTAAAATTGGTTTCTTTTATATTGGCAAAAGATAAACTGATTAAAGGATATGTGCCTTGTATTTGATGGTATTTTTCTTCTTTCCAAATGGAAAATTTTTGAAATAAATCGTTTCGGTTTGCATACTTTATGGAAAAGAATTTTTCTAACATATTTAGATTTAATGTTTTTCCAAAACGACGTGGACGATTAATTAAAGTTACACTATCTCCACTTTCCCACCATTCCTTGATAAATTTTGTCTTATCAATATAAAAATAATCATTTGAAATAATTGTTTCAAAGTCTTGTACCCCAATTGCTATATTTTTTGCCATATATTCTCCCCTTTTCCTCTACAACGATGTACGCACCACTTTCGGCAAATATCCTGCTGCTTCCAAGCCTGCCAAAATATCCTTTTTATGTTCGGTTCCAAAACTTTCCATTGTGATACGAAGTTCTACTGCTGCATTACGATTTGTGGATACAAATTGGTTATGCTCTAGCTTGATAACATTGCCTTGTTTCTTTGCAATGACATCTGCCACTTTTGATAATTCGCCCGGCTTATCCGGAAGTAATGTAGATACCGTAAAGATTCTGTCGCGGAAAATAAGTCCTTGCTGCACAACCGAGGACATAGTGATAATATCCATGTTACCACCGCTTAAGATGGATACTACCCGTTTATCATTGATATCCAGATGCTTTAAAGCTGCTACTGTTAAAAGTCCGGAATTTTCCACTACCATCTTATGATTTTCTACCATATCAAGGAAAGAGCCAATCAGTTCATCATCTTCTACAGTAATAATGTCATCTAAATTTTCCTGAATATATGGGAAAATCTTTGTCCCCGGTGTCTTTACGGCTGTACCATCTGCGATTGTATTTACCTGAGGCAAAGTTACAACTTTCCCTGCTGCAAACGAACTTTGCATGCATTTTGCTCCTGCCGGTTCTACACCGATTACTTTAATCTTTGGATTTAAAAGTTTTGCAAGTGTTGCCACGCCTGTAGCAAGTCCGCCACCACCGATTGGAACTAAAATATATTCCACTAATGGAAGTTCCTTAAAAATTTCCATTGCAATACTTCCCTGACCTGTAGCAACTGCTAAATCGTCAAACGGATGGATAAATGTATATCCATGTTCTTCTGCGAGTTCGAGTGCATGAGCACACGCTTCATCATATACATCGCCATGTAAAATGACTTCTGCTCCATAACTTTTGGTACGATTAATCTTAATCAGTGGGGTACCTGTGGGCATAACAATGACGGCCTTGCAGCCATAGCGTTTTGCAGCATACGCAACACCTTGTGCATGATTTCCGGCAGAAGCGGTAATTAACCCTTTATTTCTTTCTTCTTCTGTTAATGTGCTGATTTTATAATATGCACCACGTACTTTATAAGCTCCGGTAAGTTGCATATTTTCCGGCTTTAAGTATACTTTGTTTCCTGTCTGTTCGCTTAAATATTCGCTGTAAATCAATTTTGTTTCCAGCGTAACTTCTTTTACTTTTTCACTTGCTTCTTCAAATTTATCCAATGTCAACATAATAACAATACTCCTTATTTTATTCCTCAGATTTCTGTCCTTTATCAAACAATGCATTTACAAACTCATCTGAGTCAAATTTCTGCAAATCATCAATGCTTTCGCCTACACCGATATATTTTACCGGAACTGCAAGTTCGGATTGAATTGCTACTGCAATACCACCTTTGGCTGTTCCATCCATTTTTGTTAAAACAATACCTGTAATGCCTGCGACTTCTGCAAACTCTTTTGCCTGCACAAGGGCATTCTGACCGGTTGTAGCATCCAATACCACTAAGGTTTCTCTATAAGCCTCCGGATATTCTCGTTCCAAAATACGATTGATTTTACCAAGCTCATTCATAAGGTTCTTTTTGTTGTGAAGACGACCGGCTGTATCTACGAGTAAAAGATCTGCATTTCTTGCTTTTGCAGCAGCAGTTGCATCATATACAACTGCTCCCGGGTCAGAGCCTTCCGGTCCTCCAATTAAATCTACGCCCGAACGTCTTGCCCATTCTTCCAACTGCTCTCCTGCTGCCGCACGAAATGTGTCTGCACCTGCAATAACAACACGTTTTCCTTCTTCACGGAACTTGCCGGCTAATTTTCCAACAGTTGTTGTTTTTCCTACTCCGTTTACACCGATTACGAGAACAACTGATTTTTCCGTTTCAAAGCGATATGCGGTTTCTTCTACTCGCATTTGGTCTTTGATGCTTTCGATTAACAGATTTTTGCAATCTGCCGGTTGTTTGATATGTTTTTCTTTTACTTTTCTTTTTAAATCTTCCAGAATTGCTTCTGTTGCATGTACGCCCAAATCGCCCATAATGAGGATTTCTTCTAATTCTTCATAAAACTCATCGTCAATATGGGAAAATCCGTTAAATAATGCATCGATTCCTGATACGATATTATCCCTTGTTTTGGTAAGACCTTCCACCAAACGGCTGAAAAAGCCTTTCTTTTCTTTGCTCATAAGCTTACTCCTTTTTTAATTTTCTATCATTACAACATACGTTATGCTTCCAACTCATTCTCCACAAGATTTACAGATACTAATGTAGACACACCTTTCTCCTGCATCGTAATGCCATACAAACGGTCTGCGGCTGTCATTGTGCCTCTACGATGTGTAATCACAATAAACTGCGTATCCTTAGTTAATCGATTCAGATAATTTGCAAAACGAGTTACATTGGAATCATCCAACGCCGCTTCAATTTCATCCAAAAGGCAAAATGGCGATGGCTTTAAGGATTGAATTGCAAAAAGAAGTGCAATCGCAGTCAACGCTTTTTCCCCACCGGAAAGCTGCATCATATTTTGAAGTTTCTTGCCCGGAGGCTGTGCAATAATACGAATGCCACATTCTAAGATATCTTCCTCTTCTACCAGTTCCAATGTACCATGTCCGCCACCGAATAAAAGTCGGAAAGACGAATCAAATTCTTTTTGGATTTCTGCGAATTTTTCTTCAAACTGCTTACGCATACCTGCATCCAATTCTTCAATAATCTTGATTAAGGTTTGCTCTGCCTCTATTAAATCATCGTGCTGATTCTTTAAAAATTCGTACCGTTGTCCAATCTCTTTATATTCTTCAATCGCATTAACATTGACATCACCAAGTTTTCGAATCTCATCTTTTACACGCACAATCTGTCGTTTTAATTCGGCTAAATTCGTATAACTTTCTTTGCGAAGTTCTTGTGCTATATGTGGGGTAATTTCATATTCTTCCCACATATAATTTATCTGAAATTCGTGTGCATCTTTTAACTTTTCAATCTGACTATTTAAACGCAACAATTCCTTATCCAGTTCGTTTTTGCGTTTGGATATTTCTTCCTGTTTTTTGAAAAATCCATTATACTTTTCTGACATGGTATCTTTCTTTTTCAAGCTAATCGCAAGTTGTTCTTCTAACGCAATCTGATTTTCTTTTGATTCCTTTATGATACCTTTGATTTGCTCAATTTCATTATTTTTACGGTTTACCTCGTCTTTTGCCTGCATCGCATTCTCCGTAAGGTAATTTGTTTCCATATCAAATTTATAAATTTCTCCATCAATACGATTTATATTTTGGATAATAAACGAAATATTTTGCTCTGTCGCAGCTTCTTCCATTGCCACATCGGAAAATGCCTGCTTTGCCTGTTCTTCGTATTTTGTATGTTCTTCTAAAATACGCTGAATTTCCTTGCTTCTTTCTTCAATTTCCATTCTGCGTTCTTTTGCTTTGCCCTCTTCCTCTGCAATATCCAGCTTTTCTGCATGAATTTGTTGAATCTGAGCTTCTATCTGACGGGTTTCTTCCATCAGACCTGCAAACACGCTTTCACTTTCGCTTTGCATCTGTTTGGCACGTTCCAAATTCATTTTGGCACTATTTTGTAAAATAGTCTGCTTTTGTATTTCTTCTCGAAGAACATCAATTTCTTCTTCATTTAATTCCAATGCAGTAAGAATATCCTCTTTTCGGTCACGCATTGCACCTAAATCGTGCTTCAAACGTTCCACTTGTTCTTCGAGTTCTTCAATTTCGCGGTTTCTAGCCAACAAATTGGACGTATTTTTAAATGCACCACCTGTCATAGAGCCACCAGGACTTAAATATTCCCCTTCTAAAGTAACCATATGCAAGGAATAATGAAACTTCTTTGCTATCAAAATAGCATGGTCAATCGTATCTACAACTACAACACGACCTAATAAATATTCTGCGATTTTTCTGTATTTTTCCTCGCAATCTACAAGCTGACTTGCCAGACCAATCACGCCTTCTTCTGACATAACGGCTTCATTTTTTGAATTTCCTTTCGGACTTACGCTTGTAAGCGGTAAAAATGTTGCACGACCAAAGCGATTCTTTTTCAAATAAGCTATCATCTTTTTTGCAGTGGCTTCATCTTCCGTTACAATATTTTGAATATTTCCACCTAAAGCAGTCTCAATGGCAACTTCATATTTTTCCTCTACCTGAATTAAATCCGAGACAACACCTAAAAGTCCGGTATTTGCACGCTTTTGTTCCATAATTCTGCGAATACTGTTTCCATAACCATCGTAACGTTCTGCAATATTCTTTAAAGATTCCAAACGTGACTGTTCTTTATGGAATATCAATTGTGTTTCTTCTATCTTGCGGCTATTTTCATTTCCTTTTTGTTTCCAACTAAGAATGTCATTTAACAGCTCTGTTTCCTTTCTCCGCAACACTTCCAATTGTTCATTGACTGTTTGAAACTCTGTTTCCGACTTTTTCAAGTCTGCCATCAAATCTGCTTCTTCTGTTTTACGAGCTAAAAGGCGTTTGCTAACCTCTGCTTTTCGGATATTCATCTGCTCTAACATGGTTGCATACTTTTGTTGGCGAGCTTTGATGGTGGCATTGTTATTTAAAAGCTGAATCAATGCCTCTTGTCCTTGTTCCATTTCTGCATTGCACTCTGCTATTTTTGCTTGTACCGCCTCTAACTCTTTTGCGGCTGTTTTCTTTTTCTCTGCAATAATAGCAAACTGCTCATCTAATGTAACTTTCTTTTCTTCATAAGAAGCTTTCTCTTTCAAACGCTCATTCTTTTCGTTTTCAATCGAAGACAGACGGCTCTTTAAATGCTCATCGGTCATTTCAACCGTATGTATCTGCTCCTCTAAAATATGAATCTGACCTTCGAGTTTTTCTTTTTTAATTGCAACTTCACTTATCTGTTCACGCGTAGCATGTATCACTTCATCAATCTCTTTGATTGCCTTTTGAAGCACTTCATACTCTGTTTTAATCTTTTGATAAGCAACCGTTGTTTCCTGCATATCAAAATCTGCAATCTGATACTTACGGGTTACTTCTTTTTTCTCATGCTCAATTCGTTCCATTTCCATAAGGAACATATTGACATCATATTCTTTTAATTCGCTCTTTTTATTTAAATAAATCTTTGCTTTTTCAGACTGTTTCTGAAGCGGTTCTACCTGCCGTTCCAATTCTGCAAGAATATCATTGACACGAACAAGATTTTCCTGCTCGCTTTCTAATTTCTTTTTTGCAGTTGCTTTTCTCTTTTTGAATTTTACAATACCTGCTGCTTCATCAAAAAGCTCACGCTTTTCTTCCGGCTTACCGCTTAAGATTCGGTCAATCTGTCCTTGTCCGATAATCGAATACCCTTCTTTTCCGATACCTGTGTCATAAAAAAGTTCGGACACTTCTTTTAATCGACACACATTTCCATTCATCAGATACTCACTTTCGCCGGAGCGATATAAACGTCTTGCAATCGTGACTTCTTCAAAGTCAATTGCAAGCTGATGGTCGGAATTATCCAAGGTAATCGCTACATATGCATAACTGAGGGGCTTGCGGTTTTCCGTTCCTGCAAAAATAACATCCTGCATGGAAGAACCACGAAGCTGTTTTGTACTTTGCTCACCAAGTACCCACCGCACGGCATCGGCAACATTGCTCTTACCGCTGCCATTTGGTCCAACAATCCCTGTTATGCCGTTATGGAAATCAAATACGATTTTATTTGCAAACGATTTGAATCCATGTACTTCCAAACTTTTTAAATACATGTTTTATACTCCTGATGTTTATGATTAAGCGGATTCGTAATCCACTTTCACTACTTACTCATAACCAAATAGCTGCAAAAGTTCCCACCACTTAATGTTTTACATTTGAAGCAAAGGACTTTTTTGATTCATTCAAGATACGCAACGCCTTATACGCAGCTTCTTGTTCTGCCGCCTTCTTGGTATGACCTTTGCCTATGCTAATCTGTTTTTTTCCAATCAGAACGCCTACCGTAAAACATTTGTCATGGTCCGGTCCTGATTCTTCCAGCAATACATAACTTAATTGCTCGTGTTCTCCCTGCACGACTTCCTGCAGGATAGTCTTGCTATCATAAAAGAGCTGTTTATCCTCAATATCTGTCAATATGTATTTCAGTATAAACTCTTTTGCATTAGCAAAACCACCATCCAAATAGATTGCACCTATTACGGCTTCCATCGCATCTGATAATATGGACTTTCTTTTTCTGCCTCCGGTCTGGTCTTCGCCCTTCCCAAGATACAAAAAATCACCCAAATGAATGGCTTGTGTACATGCAGCAAGTGTCGGTTCACATACAATGCTTGCACGCAGTTTTGTCAGTTCTCCTTCTGTTTTTTTCGGATAATGAGAAAATAAAAATTCGCTGGAAACTACTTCCAGTACAGCATCACCCAAAAATTCCAAACGCTCATTATCAGAAAACTTTTTCATATGCTTTTCGTTTGCATAAGAACTATGCGTCAATGCTTGTCTTAATATTTTTTCATCATGAAAGCTATAACCAATATTTTTTTCAAATTGTTTTAACTGTGACAACGTTTTTCTCCTTTCTCTAACATAAAAAATAGAGTTTTTATACTATTTCTACAAAGCGAAATAAGCTGTTGCAACATACAACAGCTTATACTTACCTGTTTTCGCAGTTTTTAACTGTTAGTTTGCGATAGCGTTTTTAATCTGTTCAACTGCATCGCCAACTGTAACGATTTTTTCAGCTTCTTCGTTTGGAATTTCAATATCAAATTCTTCTTCAAGGCCCATAATAATCTGGAATACGTCAAGAGAATCGGCTCCAAGGTCATCTACAAATGTAGTGTCCATAGTGATGTCATTTTCATCTACAGATAATACTTCCACAATAATATTTTTCAGTTTTTCAAATTCCATAATGATTCCTTTCTACTCGTCTTCAATCTGTGAGTCTAAAATATTTTCTTTAATTTTTCCGTTAATATCCTGCTCTTTAAAAGTAACACACTGATAAATCGCATTTGTAACTTCCGATGCCTTTGAACTGCCATGAGTCTTTACTACAAGCCCGTTAAGACCTAATAGAGGAGCACCGCCATATTCGGATGCATCAAAACTTTTTAAAGTACTCTTTAAAGCTGGCATCGCTAACGCTGCACCAATCTTACTTCTTAATGTGCTCATTAAACCTTTTTTAATGACACCAACTAATGTAGAGGCGAGTCCTTCATAAAGTTTTAAAATCACATTGCCAACAAAGGCTTCGCATACAATTACGTCTGCACCGCCTTTTGGTATCTCTCTTGCTTCAATGCAGCCAACAAAATTGATACCTTCGCACGCTTTTAATAAAGGAATCGTCTCCTTTACTAAAGCATTTCCTTTTTCTTCCTCAGCACCAATGTTTACAATTGCAACTCTTGGATTTTTTACTCCTACGACATGTTCCATGTAAATGGAACCAATCTGAGCAAATTGCACCAAATTTGCTGCTTTTGCATCCACGTTTGCACCACAGTCAATTAATAACGACATGCCTGTTTCTGTTGGAATAATCGGAGCAAGCGGTGGTCTTTTGATACCAGGTATACGTCCAACTATTACCTGACCTCCTACTAAAATCGCACCTGAACTACCTGCGGAAACAAAAGCATCTGCTTCTTTTTGTTTCACCATATTCATTCCTACTACAATAGATGACTGTTTTTTCTTGCGAATCGCCACAACCGGTGGTTCTGCCATTTCGATTACTTCCGGGGCATGAACGATTTCAATTCTGTGCTTTGGATAAGAGTACTTTGCCAATTCCTCCTTGATAACATCTTCTTGTCCTACTAAAAAGACTTTGATATCATCCTGCGAAGAAATTGCATGAACTGCACCTTTTACAATTTCAGCAGGTGCATTGTCCCCGCCCATTGCATCAAGTGCAACCTTTGTAATTTCCGGCATATTTTCTTCCTCCTTGTGCATCTAATTCAAAATATACTATAAGTTTCCATATAAATCAAGAAGAAACATGTATGTTATCTTCAAAACAAATATCCTGCATTGTAAATGGAATCATCTTTGCTAAATTTTCTGTTGTCACTTCTACCTGATATCCGATTTTACCACCGCTGAAAATAATCGTATCACATGATTTTGCAGATTCATGAATCACGGTTGTAAATAATTTTTTCATGCCAATTGGAGAACATCCACCGTGAATATAACCAGTTAATGGCAATAATTCTTTGGATTTTATCATTTCAATGCTTTTTTCCCCTACTGCTTTTGCGGCTTTTTTTAAATTTAATTCTCTACAAACGGGCACTACAAATACATAGTTTCGTTTGGATGCACCGATAGTTACTAATGTTTTAAATACCTGATTAGGATTCTGCCCCAATATGCTTGCTACTTCCATTCCACTAATCGCTGTTTTTGTATCGTATGTGTAACTTTGATATGGGATTTTTTTCTGCTCTAAAAGTCGCATGACATTTGTTTTTTCCTGCTTTTTCACCTTTTTATTTCCTTTCTCAATGAAATTTCATTTTTTCTACTGCACGTTCAACCCTAATTCCTCCGGCAAGAAACGTGGACATACATTTTCGGAAGATGTAATAACCGATGCTGCCAACGTTGAGCCTATTTCAATCGCTTCTGCAAGATTTTTTCCATATGTCAGACCTGCCATTGCTCCGGCACAAAATGCATCTCCGGCTCCTGTTGTGTCTTTTACCACTACTTTTTTTGCCGGACAAATGCCGCTACTTCCCTTTATATCCGCATAAACCGCCCCCTGTGCTCCCATTGTTACAATCATGGACTTAATTTTTGCATATTTAATTTTTTCAGATAAAATTTCTGCCATTTCCTGTGGATTTTTTTCGCTGTAATCATCCAAAAACAGAACACCTGCCTCTTGTTCATTGCAAATAAAACAATCCAATTTTTGAAGAAAATCTCGTCTTTGCACAGCAATATTCATATTAGAAACAAGTGCATATGTTTTTACCTGATGTTTTTCTGCCAATTCAAAAATTTTCTTAATAATATCTTTGTGGAGGTCAATCTGAATAATCACAGAATCCGCTTCCGCAAAAATCTCATCCCCTTTTTCTTCCAATACTCCTACCAATGGGTACGCATTTGGTCTGCTGGAGATAGAACCCGCCACATCACCTTTTTCATTAAATACAGCAAGCCATGTACCCATACCATCCGGCAAATGCAGTACATAATCCATATTTACTTTATGGCGTTTTAACTTTTCAAACACATCCTCTCCCATCGGAGTTTCATCTACAATGCTAATGAAAGTTGGACGAAGTTCTAAATTCGCAATATCTTCGACCACATTTCGGGCTACACCGCCATGCACATACTCTACTCTGCCTGCATTTCTTCCATCCGGAATGTATACATCTTCCGGAAAGCCTTTAATATCTACAAAAACTGTACCTACTACTACAATTCCCATACTTGTGTTCCTCCAAAATTTTTCTGATTTCTTTATCAAACACATTTCTTATTGCATTATAACAATAATATAAACTATTTGCAAAAAACATTGGATATGTTTTTTCTTAAATTCTAAGAATTTTTTCTGTATTTTACACCTATTTTTCCGTGATAAACAAAATCGCTTGCAGATATGTTTTTCCCCTTTTAATATTATTATAAACACTCTTTACTAAGGAATTACAAACCCCTGGAGAAAAGAAAGGATACCTATGAAAAATAATCAAATTGGAAAAATGTTAAAAAAATATAGAAAAATAAATGCACTTTCTGTAACCGATGTTGTATTAGAGCTTAGTGATAAATATGGTGTTACGATTGCAGAAAAGACGATCTATGGTTGGGAAAGCAATCAAGCCCATCCAACTTCTGATATGCTTATTGCTCTTTGTGACATCTACAAAATCAACAATATTTCAGATATGATTTCACCATCTTCCAATTCAAAAAACTTTATTATTACAGCAGAAGAACGACTATTAATAGAACAGTATCGCAAAAAACAGGAAATGCAACATGCAATCCGAAAAATTCTAGATATGAAATCATTAGAAAAATAAGTATACAAAAAAGGTTCTGAACAAAAGCAGAACCTTTTTCCTCGTGTTTATTATATAATTGTCTTATTTTTCAAACACATTATCACTCAAAATCCATCAAGTTAAATACTAATGTCCACAAGAATGAGAACCACATCCACCACTTCCACAGTTTCCATGATGTTCATGTCCTTCTCCATGATGATTACATTTTACATTTGGATTAAATTCCAATGTTCCTTCCAACAATGCTTTTACTGCTGCATCTGCACTTCCTGATACACCGCCATATAACTGAATACCAGCCTGTGCCAATGCCATCTGTGCACCTCCACCAATGCCTCCGCAAATCAGCACATCTACTTTATTTCCATATAAAAGTGTTGCAAGTGCTCCATGTCCTTGTCCATTAGAATCAAGTATTTCTTCCGATACTACTGCACCGTTTTCTACATCATAAACTTTAAATGTCTCTGTATGACCAAAATGCTGAAAAATTTGGCCATTGTCATATGTAACTGCTATACGCATCTCAATGTTTCCTCCTTTTGAAAGGATGCTTACGGCTTCACCTGCAAAACAATGTTTTCGCTTACAGCTATTCTCAAGTTCACATAGTGTAATGTCGCCTCCGCTTATGCAAAGTTCTTTTGCATTAATCACCATGTCTGCAATTTTTTCTCTTGCTGACTTGTATATCGCTTGTATGGTAGCTCTTGATACACCCATCTGCTTGGAGCATTGTTCCTGTTCTAATCCTTCATAATCAATCAAACGGATACATTCATATTCATCCAAAGTTAAAACAATGGTATCTTTTTTTTCCATTGACTGAGGTGTAAACCGATTACATATGGGCTTGCCACATACGCGTCTTCTTTTGCAAGGTCTAGCCATTTGCATCTCTCCTTTATTGATGTAAACTATTATATCCCTTTTCTGGCATATGTCAATAACCTTATTCAATGAAATTTATATTTGCAATCCAACTTTCAATTTCTTTTCTTGCATCTTTTACCTGTGAACCACGAATTGCTAAGCCTGCTTTTCTTTCTGCAGATGGCACTAATTTTTCTATATCTTTTTGTGAATTTGCAAGCCCACTGCCTTCATTTGTACAGAATGGGCAAATCCCTCATATTTTTATTGTATTTATGATTATACTCTTATTTTCCATGCTTGTATATATCTATTTTCTATATTGAGCGTGTAATATGTAAAGGTACTATAGAAGTTACATGTTTTTTTCTTATTTGCCAAGATTTATGATATTGATATAATCATTCATACTTCTAAACTTCTGATAATACAAATTCTCAATATCCAATTCTATTTGCATTTCTTCCCTATTATTAAGCTCACGAATCAGGCTTTCGAGTTTTCTTGCAGAATTCGGGTGAAAACCATGCACATTGTAATAGCCCAATGTAATATGAGGTGTAAGTGGATAGCCTAATGTCTTGACATCATCAAAAAGGTAATATAATTCCATTAATTTATGATATTCTTCTTCATTGACCGGATATAACCCCATTACCAAACTCGTTCCTACCATATTGAAAATATATTTGCTTTTCATTTTTATGGTTTTATACTTTTTTGTTTGACTAAGTTTTTCTACTACTTTCAGCTCATTTCCAAATACTTCTGCTGCTACATCGTATAAATTTGGAGAATTGCTCAAATCATGTAATGTCATATGAAATGTGCCGGAAATCAACTTGTCACAAAAACACTCCGGTGCAACTTGATATAACTGCTCTACATAATTTGCCAATACCGCTTTTGTACTATCATCCAAATTAAATACAACGGTATCGCCATAAAATGGCTTAAAGTGGTTCTCCCAATCAACTTTTTGTGCAATAGATGGATTTCCGTGGAAATAATCATCGCCATAATAAATCTCGCTTTTTTCAAATGAATTGATTCTGGCTAAAAATTCTGCATATGTTTCCATAATTTTTGTTCATTCCTTTCTACTTTAATTGTTCTAGGTGTTTGCAAAATTCTAAATTCCGCACAAATGCTGACTCTTTTAAATACCTATTTGATTCTCCCCCACACTTGCTGTAAAGCGGACACTCGAAATCCGCTTTTACTACTTTCTTCTTTATCCAATTAAGACTTTCTTTCCTTCAAATGCAAATCCATATTTACGAATTTTCTCTTTTGGTATCCCTTTTGCTATAAGTGATATGGCATATTGTTTTTCTTCTATCTGCTTTAAGGCAGCTTCCACAGTATCTTTTAATGTTTCCTCTTCATCCGGGTCATGAATCTTAAATTCTAAAATAATGGCATCTTTTTCTTTGTCATTTGGCTCTATCATAACATCATATCTTCCGAATCCGCTTTCCCTATTGGAAGTTACTGTATAGCGACCATAGAGTTGAGCAATAAGTCCAAGCACAAAGCCATGATAAAATCGTTCCGGTTCTTGTTCGGAAGGTCGTTTTCCTGTATCAAAATAGCTGAACACGTTCAATGTTACACGATTCATATAGGCATTCATCGCCTTTTTATCTCCTGCAAGCATCGCACTTACAAACTCACCATAATTCTCTCCTGCTCTGCCAAACCAGTCGTTTACCATAAGAAGAAACATGCGTTTTACCTCATAATTTGTAAGTGTCAATTCATAAAGCGGAAAATCCCCTGTCGTTATCTTTTCCTCTGCTTCTTTACTAATGACTTTTAAGTAACCGCTAGCAAGTAACAAACTCCAAATCGCATTTTCCCGATTGTCCAACTGATTATATACAATTTGTTCATCAATTGGACAATAAATGGTTTCATCTTTCAAAAGTCGTTCAAATGTGGTTTTGATTTTTTTGCTTCCCTCTCTTATCAGCTTGCCTACTAAACTATTACTACTGGTGTTCGCCCAATATGCACCATATTTTCCTTTATCAAAAAAATTTAAAGCTGACCACGGATTGTAAATATCAGTATGTGTACCAAAAGTAAATCCATCGTACCAACGTTTTACTCCTTCTTTTTCCGTTTCTAACCCACATTCTTCCAATGCTGCAAAAACTTCTTTTTCCGTAAAACCAAATGCTGTAGCATATTTATCCGAAGTAGTGGTTACAACCTCCAGATTATTTAAATCTGAAAAAATCGATTCCTTACTCACTCTAGTAATCCCTGTCATAACTGCTCGTTCTAAATATGCATTTGTTTTAAATGTAGCATTAAATATACTTCTTGTAAATGCCACCATTTCTTCCCAATAGCCATTTACATAGGCTTCCTGCATCGGTGTATCATATTCATCCAACAGAATAATCACTTTTTTTCCATAATAACGATATAAATAATCCGATAAGCGATTAATTGCAAGTGTCGCTTCTACTTCTTTCATATCCATATCAACTGCTAAAAAGGATTCCTTTTCCTTTTCTGTCAGTAAGCCACTTTCCAAAAGAAAATGGTGTTTGTTATACAAATCGGTAAGTAATTGATAAATTCTCAATTTTGTTGATTCATAATTTACTTCTTTGACATTTGCAAAAGACAGACTAATTACAGGGTAAGTTCCCTGTAAATTTCGGTATTTTTCTTCTTGCCAAATTGTAAGCCCTTCAAATAAATTGGCTCTATGTGCATACTTAATGGAAAAAAACTGTTCCAACATACTTATGTTTAAAGTTTTTCCAAAACGACGCGGGCGAGCAATTAATGTTACGTCATCTCCGCTTTCCCACCATTCCTTAATAAAGGCAGTTTTATCCACATAAAAATAGTTTCCATCTATTATTTTTTCAAAACTCTGTATTCCAATTGCTACTGTTCTTGCCATAGATGCCTCCTGCTACAGTTTCCCAGATATAAATTTGCTGTATGATACACAAAAATCCACTACACTATTAAGTTATGATTAGTATAGCGGATTTCTTTATAAATTACAATGAATCCCATAAATTATCAACTTTGAATATTTTAGGTAACTTCACAAAAGAAAACTGAGCAAATTAACCTGAATTTTCAGTTGTCATCCAAAGTTACCCTTTTCTTTCTAATGCTTCAATACGGTTTTGCAACTCTTTTATTTGTTTTTCTTTTACAACTTCCACTTGATAAATAATTTCAAAGATAATTGTAAGAATCATAGAAAACGCAATCAAGGCTCTCCATGGTGCAATGCTTTCAAATAGCATTCCAATCCCAATTACCCATAATAGCCCAAATGACAATGTAAACCACATGATGCATCTAAGCAATATTTTAAATTTATCTTTCATATCTTTTTCCTCTAAATACCATTAATAATATAATTGCTAAAAATCAAACACATTCGGGTCATGGGATGTACGATGATTGCGATTTAGAGAACTCAACATTTTCATATCTTCCTCCGAAATTTCAAACTTAAAAACATCAATATTCTCTGCAATTCTGTTCGGATTTTTCGATTTTGGAATCACAGTAATTCCCTGCTGCATATTCCAGCGAAGAATCAATTGTGCAGTCGTACAATGATATTTTTCCGCTAACTTTACAAAAATCGGATTTCCCATATTTCCACGAAGCAATGGTGCCCATGCCATAATTTGAATTTGTTCTTTTTTGCAATAGGAAAGCAGTTCCTCATTATGTGTATACGGCGTATGCTCAATCTGATTTACCATTGGTTTTATTTTGGAATTTTCAATCAGATGCTCTAAATGATGTATTTCAAAATTTGATACACCAATGCTCTTTATTTTTCCTTCTTCATATAATTCTTCCATTGCTTTCCATGTAGAAAGTGTACGTTCCTTATTTTGTCCCGGCCAATGGATTAAAAATAAATCTAAATAATTGGTCTGCAATTTTTCAAGCGTTTCCATAAAGCTCTTTTTCGTGAACTCATACCATTGGTTACAATTATCCACTTTACTAACCAAAAATAGTTCTTCACGTTTTGCATTAGCAGCTTTTAATGCTTTGCCAAGCTGTTCTTCGTTTTTATACATTTGAGCAGTATCAAACAGCGTATATCCACTATTTAATGCATGAGAAACTGCATTTGTCATTTCTTTTTCACTCTCTAACCGATATACACCAAGCCCTACTAGGGGTATTTTTAAATCATTGCGTAAAATTCCATATTCCATAAAAATTTCCTTTCCTCTTTTCCTTTATATCAACTTGTCAAGCAGATATTTCCAACCAGCTTTGCTATCTGCTTATAACCAAATAACTATCTACTAAATTAATGATGTCCTCTGCTTCCATGTCCCGAATTATGACTACCACTTTGTTTATGGTAATGTCTTTCTGTCTGTGTACAATTCTTCACTCCACAATTATAGTGTTCATGCTCATTTGTTTGCGTGCAACCTTCTACTTCACAAACATAGTGTTCATGCTCATTTGTTTGCGTGCAACCTTCCACTTCACAAACATAGTATTCATGCTCACTTATCTGTGTACAACCTTCTACTTTACAAATATCTGCCTGCACTTCTGTCTCTCTAATCATTGCTCCAGCTGCAAACATAACACTTACCATTCCAATAGCAATCCATCTTTTTTTCATTGTTTTCACCTTTTTCTTTATTAACTGTTAAAAAATATTATCATTAAGTTTTTCATAACACAAACAGAAACATACGTCAACCATCTAAATACAAATTTTTCATGACATCACACTCAATGCATCTTTCAATTCTCTCAACCGGTATTGAAACATTTCCGCCTCAGCTTCCATATTCTCAAATTGACTCATATCCATTTCCTTTATTTGCAAAAGCCCGATTTTCTTAACAGCCTCAATCGCAGCTTCTCTCTGTGTCAATTTTCGTGGAAGAAGTGTTTGGCAGTTTGCTCCTTCTATTGTATCATAAGATAAAAAACATTGATTAAAATCCATCAACGGATATAACGAAATATATGCATTTGTCTCATTGTCCACTAAAAATCCCCAGTTTTCCGGATGTCTGTCTGTATTTCCTGTTAAATAGTCAAGGATATTCATTCCATAAAACGTAATTGGGTCTAACTCTTCACATACATGAATTGTATCCAAATCGTGATTACATGCATAAATATCAAATGCCATTTTGGATACCATGGAATATTTTTTTGATGTTATAATCTCACTTTCCGAAACTAATTGTCCCTGATAAAAACTTTCATTATATTTCACTTGTGGAATTTTAAAACACTCACAGATTTTACTCGCAAGCAATTCCTTTCTTACAATATCTTCTCCACCATCTTTGAGTAATTTAAATCCATTTTTTCCTCTTATCCATGCCTTTGCAAAACAACCTTTCGTAGACAAATCCGGTGCTAATTCCTGATTGGTTACGGTCATCTGCCGACCTTTCAATGAAATTTCCACAACTGCTTCATTTAAAGGATTATCATACAAATTTATGCTTTGAAAAGAAACCGTCTCTCCCTGTCTTCTTATCCAATATACATCTGTCAAAGAAACACAATGATACGATAGCGAAATATTCGCACGGTCTCTATCCGTTACAGCCTGTTTAACCCCAATGCTATTTAATATTTCTTTTGCATATTTTCTATCTAATGATAAAACACGCGAAGCACACCAATGATAAAAATTATTGAGATTATTCATCCTTGTGTCAATATCATCATCTTCTTCCAAATATAAATCATATGGCATAAATTTTTCATTTATGATTTTTGCTTTTCCAATTGTTGAAACCGTTGCAACTATTTTTTCCATATGCATAACTTCATATATAACTGTATCTGTTTTTTTTGCTACAGAAGCATTCGTATTTAATATTACGTTCTCTGTTTGTGTCCCTGTTAGAATATAGTTATTACTTGGCATTTTCTTCTCCACTCCAATTTACTTTTCACAAAAAATAGTATATTTCACACTTCTAACCTTTCCTGTTTGTCCTGTTCCCTCTAAATATGACCAGAATAATAAAAACATCTCCTTATTATCTATCTTTGCAATACTCATAGGTTCTGAAAGACCGGTTCCAACATCATCAAAATTAAAACAGGAAAAAATGATGGTATTTTCCTCAATTATTTTTTTTACTTGCTGTTCCTTTGAATTATCTTTTGTAAATTTAAATATCATAGAGAATGAAAATTCCTCATTTATTGCAACATCGATTCTTAAATCTTCCTGTTCTCCAAATAAAAAAACTTGACCGCTATCTATAATATCATAATTACCTGAACTTAATGCAATTTGCATAAAATCTACCCCATTTTCCAATTTATATCTAATTAATGCAATTTTATCATGCGTATTTTTCTTTTTCAAGCATTCTATATAAATGCCAAATATAAACCTATTATTGACATAAAATAACAAAATAGGGGACTTTCTTGATTCGTTTAAATATATTGAAAAAATAAACAGTTTAACATAAGCAAAACGGATGCTATCGTTCCAATATACATCAAAATCGTATTTACAATCCCATCTGCATAACAAAATCCTAGACATAGCCCAAACTCACTTGGATAAAAAAGTCGTATTTTTTTCTTATTCAGAAAATCAAGTACTATATGGGAAAGAAATCCAATCATAAAACTATAAACGATTGGCGGATAAACAAACCAAAACGCAATAGAAAATAATAATAATCCTGTAAAAGAATGTGTAAAAGTCCTATGTGCAGACTTAATTCCTACCAAACATAATATTCCAAACAGTATTCCGCCTATCATTAAAAATGTTTTATCACGATTTAAAATATATTCGCAGATTCCGGTCTTTAATAAAAAATCAACGAATAGAATTATGCCTGTAATTTTAACTGCAATAAATTTTTCAAAAAAATTGTCATTTTTATAACCATTGTCCAGTAAATCTATATCACATATTAACGCACCAATTACACCGCCCATTATGGCAACAAGACTTTCTGCAACTGTTTCCGGGTTTGTAACTGCAATAGCTGAGGCAATTCCTATCGTAAGATGTGTTTTTTTCATCATAATTATTTTTCTCCTTTGTTCTGCACATTTAATTCCCTAATTTAAATATTCATATGCCTCTTCTTCTATTTTATTCTATCCCACCGTTACTGAAAACTTATAAAAAGTTATAACTCTTATGTTTCATTCCTACTTCTTCGTATCTGCTTTCGTACAGAATATATTCTGCTACTACTTACATGCGTGTGATACTCCATAGGCGTAAATTTCTGACTAACGTATCAGTATTTTTTTATCAAACTCTTTTTTACACAATTGCTTTCTCTTTCCAAACTTTCTCTCCATATCGTTTCAAGTTCAATGCCGCCTGATAGTCTCTATCCATTACATTTCCACATACTCCACATTTGTAAATACGCTCTTTTAACTTTAAATCCTTTTTGATATGTCCACAACAACTGCATAATTTACTACTCGGATAAAATCGGTCTGCTATTACAAACAAAATATTATTCCACCCACATTTATATTCGATTTGTCGCCGAAATTCTCCAAAGCATTGTTCTTGTATCGCTTTCGATAAATGTCGGTTTTTCATCATTCCTCTTACATTTAAATCTTCCATACAGATAAAACTTGGTTCTCGTTTTATCATTTTAGAAGTTGTTTCATGTAGATAGTTTTGACGTATATTCGTTAGTCTATGGTTCATTTTTAAAAGTTTCTTTTCACTTTTTATAAGGTTACTTGTCTTGCAATAACTCCCTCCTTTTTTATTTTTCTCATATTTTCTTGCTATCCCACGCTGTAACCTGCGTTTCTTCTTTTCTAATTGTTTTATCTTTCTTGTTTTATTGATATTCTCATATCGTTTCTCATCCGAACAAACGGCGAGTTCTTTTACTCCAAGGTCGATGCCTATCCCCTCTTTTTCTTTGGGTGGCATATTCGTATCCTTTTGTATCTCCACTCCAACGGTTAGCCACCAATGTTCCCCATCAAATTGGATTCTCGGATTCGTATACGTGCAATCCGTTGGTATACGTCCCTGTTCTGCAAGGCGTATCCAATTTATCTTTTGCTTATTTTTCTTCTTTGAATCTGCAAATCCTTCTACTTTTACATGCGTATCCGTAAATTTTAGCTTTATATTGTCTTGATAAAATTTGGGTGTCGTATGTTTTTTGCTTTTAAACTTCGGATGACCTTTCCTGTCATATACCGTTAATGGTTTTCCGATTCTTTTATAATGTTCCACTTTCTGTTTTGAATATTTGATACCTGTTTTTTTATATTCACCAAAAAAATTTTGATAGGCAATACAACAATCTTTGATGGCTTGTTTCGGTACATTATTTGAAATCCCATTTAACCAATTTCCTGCTTCCGTTTTTTTGAATTGGGTAAATTCTTTTCGTAATACACTATCCGATAGAAAACTTCCACCATTTTTAAAATTCTCCATCTGTTTTTCCAATGCCCAGTTATACGCAAATCGAGCAGCATCCGCATATTGAAACAGTTTTGTTTTTTGTTTATTGTTTGGTAATAACATGACTTTGATGGTCTTTATCATCCGTTTCCACACTTTCTTCTTTTAGTTCCTTTATCAGTTTCTTTGCTCTATTTGCTCGTTTTCCTTGTAATTTACAGCTAAAAACCGTTATAATCTGTACCAAATCTTCCACAAGTTCCTGTTGTTCTGATTTTTCGGTATGATCAATAATTTCTATTTCACAATGATACAATTCTGCCAAATATTCCACTAGTTCAAAACTAAAACGTAACAAGCGGTCTTTATACAAGACCACTACTTTCTCTACTTTATTTTCTGTGATTCGTTTGATAAGTTCCTGTAATCCTTTTTTCTTATAGTTAATTCCGGAACCAATATCACAAATAATTTCAAATGGTTTTCCTTGTGCTGTCAGATATATTCTCATAGATTCTATCTGTCGCTCCAAATCATCTTTCTGTTTCTTACTCGAAACACGACAGTAGCCGATTACCATTCGCTTACTTTTCTTTTTATGAATCAGTTGGTCTATCTGTTCTTCCGAATAATAACGATACCCGTTACTAGAAGTATGGTGTGGATGTAATTTTCCACTTCTGTCCCAATTTCTCAATGTTTGTGCGGTAACACCTAATCGTTCGGATACTTCTCGAATCGAATAAAATTTTTCCATAATCCTGTTCTCCTTATAGACTTCCATTTTATTCTAGCAAGAAGTGCTATAAAATACAATTACTTTTTATAACTTTTTATATTTTTCTTTTAACTGTTATAATCCTTCTACCAATATGCAAATAAAATGTCCTATATCAGCCTCTTAAACTGATATAGGACAATTTCTATATCTCATTTCTGCATTTTATTCCTTCTGATATTCCAAAATATCTCCCGGCTGACAATCTAACACTTTGCAAATTGCTTCTAATGTAGAAAAACGAATGGCACTCACTCTGCCATTCTTCAATTTCGAAAGATTTACATTTGCAACTCCCACTTTTTCAGAAAGTTCATTCAATGACATTTTACGGTCTGCCATTACCCTATCCAATCTTAATATTATTGGCATATTGCCCCCTTATAACGTTTCGTCTGATTGTATCTGCAATTCTTCGCCATAACGAAAAACATACGATAACAAATATAAAATTAAAAAGCCCACAAGAAAATTTCCATCAAAAAAATATTCCTGATTACACTTTACAATTTTATCACTTAAGAAAAGATTTGGAAAGTCAAATACTTGATATTCAATGGTTTGTGTAATAAAATATCCAATTTCCATAACCATTCCCCCAATTAAAACAATCCAACTCAATTTTTTTACACTCATTGAAACTTCATTTTCAAACGGTCTTTCTTCTTTCATCGGCTTAAGAATTTTTCGAATACTCTCAATCATACAACAAGCAAAAACACTTGCAACAAGCGACAAAAATGACATACTATAAAAAAATAATTTCAAATCATCTATGCTGGGATTATACTCCTGTGCAAGTTCCATTTCTAATTGTCCCAAATTAATCGTTACAACCATTTCTGTGAAAAAATCGTCTGGAAAAACGGGTGTAAACACTATAACAATTGCAACAATTATCCCCACAACGGCACATAACCAAAATAAAATTCTCGCTACAATATCGATTCTTTTAGCAAGTTTACAAAACTTTTTCATATTTCATTCTCCTTTACATTTGTTTTTTATATCATAGCAGCAGTTTTTATGTTTGTCAATTATTTTTTAACGTTTATCGTTAATATTTTTACATTTTTCATTTATTTACAGTAAAGCCATTCTCAAAATCCGAATTCTCTACTTTCTTATAAATGCAGATTGCTTCGCAACTTGTTCTGCGTTTAATTTTACTACTTGCTCATAACCGAATGATTGCTTTATACTGCCTTATTGGGCCAATAAAAATGTTCTATATCAGCAATCTAAGCCAATATAGAACATTTCATTTTCATACACAAAAAAACATCTTTTTTACAGCAACTTCCGTTCCTTTATTCACACACCATTTTCGCAATCGCATCCAATTGTGCTGCAATCACATTAAATTTACAATTCAAATCAAGTGTCCT
The DNA here is from genome assembly GCA_937889225.1 of uncultured Lachnobacterium sp. Classification (GTDB taxonomy): domain Bacteria; phylum Bacillota; class Clostridia; order Lachnospirales; family Lachnospiraceae; genus Roseburia. The sequence continues at coordinate 32,356 of CALAST010000107.1, forward strand.
CACATGAATCTGATTTCCACTCATCTGATATGTGTTATCAGGCTGAACTTCATCTTCCGTACGTGCATATAATAACATACCCATGACCGTTTCATTCTCCTTGACTTTCCAGTTTTTTACATAAGCAAAAATCTGATACAAATTAGCAGAATGAATTGTTTGACTCATATATGGGGCTTTCATTTGCATATTATGGGTATAATATTTTGCATCTATTATCAATGTCTTCCTCGTTTGTTTATTCGAAATCACAATATCGGATTGCATAATCGGCAATCGATTATCGATTCCATCATCTAACATCCATTTAATCTGTGGTGCATATACCTTTAGTTCTTTATGTTCCTTGCGGAAATAATTAAGAATAAACTTCTCATACAACTTTGGCATTGTTTGCTCATCTGCAAACTCCATAATGTGCGTAGAACCATCCGCATTTGTTTGTAATATTCCTTTTAATATCATCTGACATACTGCAACTAACATGTGATATGTTTGATTATTTCTATCATATTGAATGTTCCAGTTAATATTGTGAACATCCAATGTAGCCACTTCTGCAAAAAACAGTAATAACTTTCGAATCTCTTTTTTACGTGCTTTCGAAATATTTGCACACAGTAATGCGTTTAATGTTGTTTTGATAATTCTATTTAGATAAAAATCAACCGAAAATTCATCATAAGAGCATACAAATTGTTTTTTTCGAACAGATTGCGTTTTTATCGATTGGTTCATCTCTATCTTTCCTTTGGGTGTACTAAGTGATTCTTCTTGCGTAATATACGCTCTCCTTAATCCTCTTTTTATCTGAATTGCAACACCTTTACAAAGAATTGCGGAAAGTAATTCTTCTGCATTTTCAAATTCTTCCGTAAGAATATCTTTATATCCCTTTTCCTGCAAAACCTGAAACGAATACGCAAGCATGTAATATATGTTTTCTATGCGAATCATTTTAGCACCTCTCGAACTCTTCTGCTCCAATCTTTTACTTTTGTTGGTTCATCAAACCAATATTCTTTCAGTAATGGAATTAATTCATATTCTACGACTGATTTCATCCATTCATCGTTAATTGTCGTTTTGGTACAAAAATAGCTATGTCCAATACAAAATCCCTCTCCAAGTGAATCATCCTCTGAAATTTCTTCGTTCAGTTGTTCCACTACCGCAATAAGTCTATCAAATTTGACATTGTTTACTTTTGCCCGATATGCTCGAAAACCGGAAGTTCCAAAAGCCGGTGGCATTTCAAAAAATGCAAAACGACGACGTAATGCATAATCCAACATTGCCAAACTTCTATCTGCTGTATTCATCATCCCAATAATATGCACATTACTCGGAATAGAAAATTGTTCATCTGCATAAAGAAGTTGTAATTTTACGCCTCGCTTATCATTTTCAATCAACATAAATAATTCACCAAATATTTTACTTAAATTCCCTCTATTGATTTCGTCAATAATAAAGAAATATGGTCTGTCGTCTTCTGCTGCCTTACAGCAAAATTCATAAAACACACCATTTCTAAGCTCAAATCCGGTTTCCGTTGGACGAAATCCCATGATGAAATCTTCATAACTATAACTCTGGTGGAACTGCACCATTTTCACACGATTGTTATCTTTTTCTCCCATGATGGAAAATGCAAGACGTTTTGCAGCATACGTTTTTCCTACCCCCGGTGCACCTTGTAATATCACATTCTTCTTTGCCAAAAGTAATGACTTTAATGCATAATAGCGTTCTTCCTCCATATATACGTCATTCAAAAAATCGGTTGCTGTATAGGTAGGCAATGTTTCCTCTAATTGTTCTTTTTGTACATCTTCACAATTAAATATCTGATTCAACTTATTAACATAATCCGAATATCTGGTAATGTCTGTCAATGTCTTCGTAACTGCTTTTCCCGGGTGCTCCCATTCCCCTTTATGTGTCCAAGCTATCTTACGATAATATTTGTAATTTGTAGGTTTCTTTTCATCATAAATAAATTCCGATATCACAATTCCTCTGCCAAGAATTGTTTTTGTTCCCTTTTTAGCAATCACGATATCACCCTGTTTCATTTCATGCACAAACTGCCAAATTTCAAGTACCGCATTTCGATATGTAGTCGTATACCTCTCCGTTCCACAATCTTGCATTGCACTTTGCATTTCTGCCTTTGTTTCATATAACGTTGGGTCGCCTAAATAATCTCTGCCAATTGTCATAATACCGCTACGATAAAGTTCTTCCCATTCATCATAGGGAGAATAGAGCCAACAATGTATCTCAGCGTTATCTGCTAAAACCTCATCAACTGCTGTCTGCTTTGGAATAATCCCCTCAAATATACTATCATCAAACACAATATCTATATTCTGTTGCTTGGCAATCTTTTTGCAACCTCTTAGAATACTATTAGATTTACTTCCGGTTTGCTCATAGAAATATTTTATATTTTCCTTTGTTGCTTTTAAAGCATTTCTCATATATTCTTCGCCAAAATCAACTCTGATTTGGTTGATAAAATATAATGTAACTTCTGTATTTGCCCTCCGCGTATATTTCTGTCCATTCATCATAGAAGCGAACAGCATTACGGTCAACTTATGTGAGGTTTGATTATAATAGGGAACTTCTTCTACCATTTTTTGAACAACTTCATCAACTTTGATGTTTCCTTCATATGCAAGTTTTGCATACTTATAGATAATTACTTCACAATCAAATTCGTAACCAATTCTATTTTTCACACCACCAAACTGCTTGTCCAAAAACTCCTTTAGCATTTGGAAATCCATAAAATAGGCACTGGTGCGTTCTTCTGCTCTATCAGACATGAGTTCATATTTTAGATAATCATAGATTGCTTGTTTTGCATTTTGCATGGATTCTTCATCTAGAAGGCTTTTCCAAAATGATGGAACTAATGTATTGTTCCAAAGATAAAAGGCATCTGATACATGTGTTTTTAGTGTAATTTCTGCCCAACTTGGATGTTTGTTTTTTAAATATTCTTTATATTCTTTACGAACCGTGCTTACTGTTGAACCGATGTCCATAGGCTATTTCTCCCTTAAAAATACTATTCTCTAATATAATCAATTTTGTTATAAGAATAATTCACTTCTATACTTATCACCAAATTGAAACCTAAAATCTTATAAAAATTTCTTATCTAATAACTGTGCATCTGGAAAAACAACATGAAACAATCCCTCACTTTTACACCATACTGGCATGGTTGCACCAGTATCAAATAGACACAATATTTTCCTATTATAATTAGTAATTGTTGAAAACAATGGTTTAAAGGTGCTAATCAATTCTAATCTCAATACCTTGCACATACAATATCCCTACACTTCCTACATCAGTTGTTCTTTGGTAATCAATCTTCATATCTGCTTTATAACATTCCACAATAAAATCATCTATCTCTCTTTGGTCTCCTACTGCTATTAGTTCTCCTTCTTGTATAAAACCACCTCTAGTTAGTTTTGCATTTTCAACTACTACCCACTTATCTGGATATAATTTAACTAACTCGTTCCAAGTATAATGCTTATTAGCGACCTTTAACATACCAACACCTCCTATTCCTAATATTATTATAACTCCATACCAATAAGTTTGCAAATTTATCCATTACAAAATCCTATCAATGAACACAGAAATCAATTTTACATTCTCTCTTTTTTCCCATGACCTCAAATAAACATATTCCCTCTCTGCATAGGGCGATACAGACATCCATAGTACTCAGATAGGGGAGCACAGTGCATCCAAAATGACCACAAAATAAAAAACGAACAATGACATCTGTCAAAGTCCGTTTTTTATATCAAAATATTTCGATTTTATCAAACTCTAACTTTCAAGAAATCCCATAAAATCAAAGTTTTTTAGTCTTCATCCTGCATATTCGCCAATTTCTTCGCCTGGTCGCTTGCACGGAACAAAGACCTCTTTGTTTATAGGCTCGGAACAATGACCTCTATGCCATAAACAAGCACGGAAGAAAGACCTCCAAGAAACAGGCACAGAGCAAATGCCTCTTTTAAAGCTACCCCTACCACTAAACCATTCCCTAAATTGTACTTTACTATTTGTTCATACATGAAGTCTTCATAATCAATCAATAAACTGACAAATTACTATAAACTCTATTTTTTAAATATATCAATCTACTTTACACTTTATCAGAACTACAGAGAACGTGTAAATGCCCATTCGCATCTTCAATTCTTAAATTTCTGACATTACTCTCGCCATTCGGAACTGTAATATTCAACTTATGTGTCTTAGTGTTAATTTCATAAATCAAACCATCAAACATGGTTGCACTTAAAATCAAGTTATATGAATTATTTAATTCACTATTTGCCACAATATGCATATTAGGAAAAATCAAATCTCCTACTTTAATTGTAACCTGATATAAATTACCATAAGCAACTCCACCAAATCCAGTAAATGGCACACCTTTCTTTACTAACGTTGCATCTAAACTTGAAACAAGTATTTCTTCGTCATCTGTCCATACTGGTATGTATGCTCCTGTATCTAACAAGGCACTCAAATTATTTAACAGTACTACTGGTCTTTGTTGTTTTTTATCCAAATTTAATGTAAACTGTTTCATGATTGTACCCCTATCATTCCCATCTGAAATATATTATCAGGCGTTGTATATCTTGATATTATCTCTCCTTTTAATGCAAGCCTTGTTAAATCACTTTTCGATTTATCCGTATACTTCACAACTGCCGACTCAACAGAAATACCATCATCATCCACATATTTTACATCAACCAATCCAACCCATTGGTCAGGATATCTTTCCTGAATTTCTTCCCATGTCATTCTATTATCCATACTCATACCTCCAAATGAATTACACATCTTTTGATTATATTATATCTATATAAAATCAAATATTGCTTTACTTAAAGCAAACGCATAAAAATTTTTATTGTTAAAAACAGACTTTCAATTTTTTTGCATTTTCTAATTACAAACGCTAATCCCACATAATGCTATCTATATGTTTCTGTATATTAAATTTGATATTTTTCTTTTAGACCTGCCGTTAATGTATTTCCTAAAATTACACTTTACTATATAGTAATCTATATATCAAAAATACTTAACTGTTCCTCTTTTATTGATTTTACCTTTCTTACATTAATTTTATCGTTTTCTGTAACCACTCCACATAATATAGGCGACATTGCATTATATCTATTACAATTTTTATCAACACTCTCCTGGCTATAATTTGCATAACAATATTTACAACCATTTTTACAAGTATTATATGTTCCAATCTCAACACTCTCAATACAACCACACTCTTTACGTTGATTTTTATCTTTACAAGCATTAATCTTACATCCAATAATAGATTCTATTAACTTCTGGTCTATACAACAACTATGCTTAATTCCACATTGTTCTAAATCTATTATTTCTGCACAACTTCCTATTTCCATATTATTTTTTGAAGCAATTATACTAAGCTGTTTTGAAAAATCTAATAATTGATTTTTATCAAATCCTTTTGCTCCCAACTTTGCTATACTTTTTTTATTTTTTGCATATATATCTACAAAACTTATTACACATTTATCTGTATATCCATTAAGTGCATTGGAAATTTGCTCAAATGCCTTTAAATGATATTCTGGAGTATACTTTTCAGTAAATATAATCGGATCATATCTCCATATAACCTTTTCTTTTCCTATTTTACTTGATAATTCTCGAAATATAGGAATAATAACTTCTTTTTTATGTGGCACATTACATTCGATATCAGTTCCATAACCTGTTAGTGTAAATTGAAAATAATACTTATACGCCTTTAATTCATCAAGTCGCTCTAACATAGGTTTTGGATTTTTCGTCCAAAAAACTATACAATCAACTACTTCTGGCGATAAATCTATCTTACTCACTTGATGTATATTCATCGGATTACGTACATAAACGTATTTTTCTTTTATTCTATTAAAAAACCACTCTGAATAATAATTAGGAACATCCGTCCTTCTGCTTACACTCAATATCATATTTTATTATCCTTCTACATCTTTTTTATTGATATTTGTGCACTTGCACAAGAATCAAATGGACTATACCTTTCCCAAATCTCTTGTGATGGAATTTTAAAAATTAACTCATTAGTCTCATATTCCTCACCATACTCATAATGTCTCTCTTTATTTGAATTATAAAAATGTTTATGTCTGATTATTTTAGGTGAAACAATTTTATTACATAATATATCAAAAAATTCACGTCCACCTTTATAATTTATACTCAGATTAATATCATTAACTAGAATATAAATTTTGTTTTGTTTCTGATTATTAATAAATTTTGCCAATTTTTCAAGAAAATTTACAATTTCTTTTTGTGTACTATTCTTATACATATCAGAAAAAACATATTGAAAGATAATTACATCTGGAATCCATTTTTTTTGAACAATCATATCAATTCCATTTAATATATCCCAATCAAAGAATTGAACTTCATCTCCATAATACTCCTTAATATCTTTCCAAATATATTGCCACATCTGATTTAATGGATCAATACCACGAAATTCTAACCTATCATAATTAAGTTCACTTGTTTCTCTTAAATAATCAATAGCAGCTAATTCTGTGCAAGGTCCACAACCAATAGACATAACTTTTAGAGTCTTTTTATCTCTTATATCAGCAAATTGTCTTAATCCATATACAATTTCAGAAGCATATTTAAAACTATATTTACAATAATAACAATCAGCCATATGTACACAATCATATTTTCTCTTTTTAGGTGCTCTTTGTGGATAATGTACATATTCTAAACATATCATACAATTATGAGGAGAATCACATCCATATTCACAATGTTGACATTGTTCATGTGCAACTAAATTTGCATTTCTATAATTACATTTTTCTACTAAATCATATAAAAGCATACTTACCTCCCTTTCATCAACAAGTTTTGTTAAAATTATTGATACTACATTCTTTTTATTAATAACTACCTTCCTTTATAAATCAGATCATAAAAAATAACTCTTTATTTTCATTTCTAAATTTAGTTGCTCTGTTATATGATATCCTCTTTTTTCCATTCCACTTAATTCAAATATTTCCATCTTACTTTTTCCTTCAATAGATTTTAACAAGTTATCTATCTGTGAATTATAAAATACAAAATATGCATTTCCTGGGAAAAAAGATTCTAATACTATCATTTTCTTTTCTACATATTCTATTGCAATATACTCTCTTCCTGCAACATCTAATTTGTTATAAATATTTGATGGCTTATATTTCAGCCATGTTATTAAACGATTTCGTAAACTTTCATCATCAATTTGACGAATCTTTTCATATACTGTATTTATATCTACTACATTTAATGTTTCAATATCAATATTATCAACAGCCGAAGAAAACTTTGTTGTATCAAGTTCCTCTATAAGAGTTGCATCATTCCAAAGTTTTTTAAAATGCTTCATATGTAGATTTTCTTGTGTTCTGTAAATAAACATATTATCCAATTCACTATTAAATCGAAATGCATTTCTGCTCATATTAGTAGAACCAACTATAACAAATGTAAAATCTTCACAAATCAAAAAATACATTTTCCCATGATAAAAACAATCCGTTACTGTTTTAAGTTCAACACCTTTTTTCATTATTTTCTGTAATTCCAAAGCAGTTTCTAAATCCATTTGCATTTTACTATTATCTGAAAAATAATGTTGTAAATTTCCTGCTAATATTTTTATTTCCATCCCATTCTCTAATAAATCATCTATTTCAGAACGTAACATTTTAATACCACTAGCACAAACAAATCCACACGCTATATAAAATTTTTTTATTTCATATAGTTTCATTATTGCTCGCAAATATAAATCAAAACAATGTTGTTCCAATACTAAAACATTTTTATCATAATCCTTAAACTCTGCAACAAAATTTTCAATCTCTTGTTTTTTTACCTCAATTAAACCATTTATTACTTGTGGTCTAATTTCCATTCTATCTATGCTCTCTTTATCATATACATACTTCACTACATCATTAGTTGGTGTTTCTATATAATTTATAGATTCCGTACATTGTTGAACTGCAATCATTTGCAGTTCTTCATTTGGATTCGATATATAATCAATCACTTTTCCATTCTTTTTCAATATTTCTTTCCACACATTACAAGATAATGCAATAATATCATCTATATGTTGTGAAATAGAAAAATTTTCTTGAGGATTATCTATATATTCCCAAATAGCATATAATAAAACATCTTCATTACATATTTTAATTGTAATTTTCTTATCATATAATGCTTCTCTAATTTTCAAAACCAAACTTCCATTATTATATGATTTTATATTTTTGTAAAACCTATGCAGATACTTAATAAACTCTATATAATCATTTGTTGTATAAGCTTTACAAATCGGATGATGAATCTCTGTTAAATACCAAGCAAACCAGTTCAAATGATTTGATATTATGTCCAAAAACCATTCATACTTCTTTTCATCATGTTGTATAAATACTTCATTGATAGAATTATACACATATAACCAAAATTTCTCGTGTGCTTTTTCTATCGCTATTGCTTTAGTATCACCTTCGCCTTGATAATAAACAGTTTTTCCATTAAAAATAGCTGGAACTTTCACTATAAAATTTACTTTCTGTATTATATGCTGTACTATATCTTCTCTCTTAATAACTATGATATCTGGTTTCTCTTCTTTCATTTTCTCATACATCTTATAAATTCTATCAACAGGATTCTGTAAATAAGGATTTGTTTTTCTCATTATAAAAGATAAAATTACTTTTTCATACATATTAAAAAATAACTTATTGTTATTTTCAAAAGCATAATATATCAATTGTCGAACAGCATCTTTATAAACAACATTCTTTGAAACTTGTGAATATACTTTCTCTTTTAAAAGGAATAACTCTTTCATACCAATTATCTCTATTAATCTTTCAAAAAGCATATTATTATTAGATAAGTACATCGCAATATCGTATTTTATATTAAAATTATAGGAATTATATTGTTGATAAATGATTTTTTCTAAAATTATCTTTTCATAAAACTCACCTATTGTTACCATATGACTACAATCTACAAATGCATATTCATTGTATAAAACTCTATTAATCGTAACATTATACATATCTGTTTTTGCGAATTTCCATTTAGTTGCTATTTTTTCTATATTCTCCAAATAGACTTCTGAAAAATTGTATTTTTGTTCCCCTTTAAATTGTTTTTTATTATATCCTAAAATTTCCATTATCTTTTTTTCACTTACATATTCTTTACAATATAATTGAGCACACATCTTTTTTGCTGCTTTTTTAGAAAAAGCACCTGCACAAACTTGTTTTTCATTAAAAATCAGCCTATAATAAGTATATCCACAATAAGGAGGTTTCAAATCCTTGACTTCTTCAAAACATATGCTTTTACCTTTTGCCAAATTATTTATAATACTTAAATAATTTGATGTTAATTTCACATCTTTTTTTGTAAATATTCGAATAAATAGTTTATAAGCATACTCAAATGATATATCCAAATACAAAAAACCAAAAAACTGATACGCCAAATCACTCATAATCTTTTCTTCATTATTTCTATTTTGATTTTTATGAAATACTGCTAACTCATTTAATTTTAATCTTTCATATATAATCAATGGTGACTTGTTTGCATTCATTACATTATTTAGATCTGATACATTTAAAGAATAGTTTTGAGAAATAAATTTTATTAAAATAGCTTCAAATACCTCCTGTCCTATCTTATAATAAAATAGCAATTTATCCAATTTATCTTTATTAAAATTTTTATCAATATTTAACATACTTCTATGTGTTAGCGATAATACTGCTAAATCCCTTAAATTTTCAGGGATACCCAACCAATTCATTACATCCATGTTAGACTCCTTATACCAATTATAATAATATTATAACACTCATAATTACTATCAGCAATTATATAAACAAAATCTTCTCAATAGACACCAAAATCAATTTTATCTTCCATTTCCCATAAACCTAAATGAACCTATTCCATCTCTGCATAGAGTACTACATACATCCATAGTACTTAAATAGGGTGGCACAGTGCATCCATCATGCCCCAAAAACAGAAAAACGGACGATGACATATGTCAAAGTCCGTTTTTTACATTAAAATATCTCTTTTTTATCAAATTCTAATTTTCAAAAAACCTAGGAAAATCAAGGCTTCTAGCCCTCATTTTCCATGTTGCTTAACTTCTTCGCCTGGTCGGCTGCAATACAAGCATCAATAATTTCCTGAATATCCCCATTCATAATCTTATCCAACTTATACAATGTTAAGTTAATTCTATGGTCTGTACAACGTCCCTGTGGGAAGTTATAGGTACGAATCTTTTCAGAACGGTCTCCCGTACCAATCTGGCTTCTTCTTGCTGCAGATTCTGCATCCTGCTGCTTTTGTAATTCTAAGTCATACAATTTTGCACGAAGCAATGCAAATGCTTTTTCTTTATTCTGAAGCTGTGATTTTTCTGTCTGACTGTAAATTACAATACCAGTCGGATAATGTGTCAAACGTACCGCAGAGTCTGTGGTGTTAACGCATTGTCCACCGTTACCGGATGCACGCATTACGTCAATACGAATATCTTTTTCATCAATCTGCACATCTACTTCTTCTGCTTCCGGCATTACTGCTACAGTAATGGTAGAAGTATGGATACGTCCTGCGGATTCTGTCGCTGGCACACGCTGTACACGATGTACACCGGATTCATATTTCATCTTAGAATATGCTCCCTGACCGGAAATCATAAAGTTTACACTCTTCATACCGCCAATGCCGATATCATCTACTTCCAATGTTTCCACTCTCCAACGCTGGCTTTCTGCATAGTGGATATACATACGATAAATCTCTGCTGCAAAAAGAGCCGATTCATCGCCACCTGCACCTGCACGAATTTCCACAATAACGTTTTTATCATCATTCGGGTCTTTTGGAAGAAGTAAAATCTTAAGTTCCTGCTCTAATTCTGCAAGACGAGCTTTGGAATCACTTAATTCTTCTTTCGCAAGTTCACGCATTTCTTCATCCGATTCCATTTCAAGCATTTCCAAAGAATCTTCAATATTCTGCTTCATCTGCTTATATTCTTTATATGCTTCTACGATTGGAAGCAAATCACTTTGTTCCTTCATAAGTTTACGGAAACGGTTTGAATCATTCGCAACATCCGGTTCACTTAATGTATTCATTAATTCTTCATAATGATGTAGTAAATCTTCTAATTTATCAAACATAATTTCACCTCATATAAATGTTTTTAAAAAGATAGCTAATTACTATTTCCCTATAAACAACACTTTGTATTTTGTGTATCCATTCTTTATCCACACAAAATTTTCTATCTGTTATCATTTTGTTTTTTACATACTTTTTATTTCCACCGCTACAATCCACCAACCACAACCCTATCATTTCCGGCTAAGTCTTTTACCACACGCACATCCTTAAATTCCATCAATCGAAGCATCGCTGAAACTGCATCGCCTTGGTCATGTCCGATTTCAAATAAAATCCTTCCGTTTGGATTTAAATATTCCTTACATTCCTGAATAATCTTGCGGTAAAAATACAGTCCGTCTTCTTTGCCATCCAATGCCTGATAAGGTTCAAATTGTGCAACTTCCGGCATAAGTGTATGGATTACCTTTGTCGGAATATAAGGCGGATTCGAAACAATCACATCAAAAGTTTCTGATATTGAATCAAATAAGTCACTTCTTTCAAACTCAGCCGTAACGTTATTCAATTTTGCATTTTCCTTCGCAACAAGCAAAGCTTGTTTCGAGATATCCGTCCCTAAACCGGTTACGCTTCTTACATTTTTTAAAATACTAATCAAGACACACCCCGAACCGGTACATAAATCCAATACTCTCATTCCCGGTCGAACTACTCTTAATGCCTGCTCCACCAATGTTTCCGTATCCTGACGCGGAATCAAAACAGCAGAATTTACACGAAAATTCAATCCCATAAATTCCTGCTCTCCCGTTATATACTGAAGCGGAATATGCTCTGCTCTTTTACGCAGTACGCTTTCATATTCACTTATTGCATCCGGTTCTAATTCTTCTTCCATATGCACATAGTAATAGGTGTGGTCAATCTTACAAATCATGGAAAGAAGCAGCCATGCATCGTTTTTTGCTTCGCTGATTCCGGATTCACTTAACAATTTTGTCCCAAATTCCATTGCTTGCCGAAATGTCATTTTAATTCTTCCTCTTGCCATTTTTTCCAGTCAAATACCGCTTCTACGGATGCGATGCCGACTTCAATCATGTCATCATCCGGTTCCTTTGTGGTAAGACGCTGCATCAAAAGTCCCGGTACACTAATCAAATTTACCAATACATTGTCATATCTTCCAGCCAATCGGATAAACTCATAGGACACGCCCGCAATAACAGGAATCAATAATAAACGCACTCCCAAGCGTAACATGGGCGAATCCACTTGAATAAACATAAAAAACACAACACTAATAATCATAACAATCAGCAAAAAGCTCGTTCCACAACGTTTATGTTGCTTTGAACTTTTTCTGACATTTTCCACATTTAATTCCAATCCCTGTTCAATGCAATTAATACATTTATGCTCTGCACCGTGATACATAAATGTGCGTTTAATTTCCGGCATAAAGGAAATAAGTCCGATATACGTAATAAAAATCGCTAAACGCACAATACCTTCTAATATTGTGATAAAAAAACGGGATTGAATAAATTTTTGAAAGAACATGGATATAAAATACGGAAGTACAAAGAACATGCCTATTGTAAGGAGAATAGAAAGCACTACCGTTCCAACCATTGCAATATCTTCTTCCTTTTTTTCTTTTTCATCCAGTTCTTTTATTTCTGCTTCACTTAACCCCTTACGCTTTTCTTTTTTCTTTGTCATTTCTTCTTCATCTTCAAAAAAGGAAGCAGAATGCATAAGGGTTTTCATTCCTAAATACAAAGAGTCTACAAAACTTATCACGCCTCGTATAATCGGAAGACTTTTTATACTTTTATTTTTGCCGGGTCCTTTATAATCAAACACCTGCACATCTATTTTTTTATCTGATTTACGAACAGCCACTGCATATTTATCCTGATTACGCATCATAATGCCTTCCATAACAGCCTGTCCGCCAATTCCTGAATACTTCATAAAAATTCCTCAAACTTCAAAAAAGGTTGAAGTTGTAAATCAACCTCAACCTTCTCAGAACACATATTTCTATTTCATGCCATATTTCTTGTTGAACTGTTCAATACGTCCACGAGCCTGGCTAGCTTTCTGCTGACCTGTATAGAATGGATGACATTTAGAACAAATTTCTACGTGGATTTCTTTTTTTGTAGAACCTGTAACGAATGTATTTCCACAGTTACAAGTAACAGTTGCCTGATAATAATCTGGATGGATTCCTTCTCTCATGATTTTCACCTCTTTATTTTCTTATCGTTGTGAACTACCCATTATCTAACCTCAATGGATTTCCTGCTTCAAAGACCTCGCAACCTACTATCTCCACAGGCATAAATTTGGACCGTCCCTGCCCTATTTATTACTTTTGGCTACCTTTTGTGGTATCCTTATTTCAAATTTTTACACTTCTCTATAGCTGTATACCACCAATTGACACTCCAACGTCTAAAGCACGTCGGGTTCTTATGTATATTCACTTCCAACTATACTCGAAAGCACAGAAGACGAATGAATTTCCATAAGACTTTCACTATCAAAGATCCCTTTATATCCATTAGCGATAGCATAAGGCTCGTGTCAAAACCTAAAAATTATACTCGGCGAAATATGAAAAAGTCTAGTATTTTGTACTATCCATCCCACACATAAATGAGTAGGCCTTCCGCACATTTACTGTAATATAATACAATTAGCATACGAGAAATGACACGTAACGTCCGTTTACATCCCGATAAACAGCTCAATTATTGTAGCATGATATTTCGATAATTGCAATAGTATTTTCATAATTTTCCTAATTATTTTTTATAAAATTCGAGTCTTTCTCACCATCTGTATAAATTCACGATTATTCTTGGTATGTGCAAACATGTTTAAAATATTTTCAACTGCTTCATCAGCTTTCATACCATTAAATGCCTTACGCATAATGTCCATAGCAGCCATTTCTTCATTATCTAGAAGCAGGTCATCACGACGTGTTCCTGATTTTACAATATCAATCGCAGGGAAAATACGTTTTTCGGATAATTTACGGTCTAATACAAGTTCCATGTTGCCTGTTCCCTTAAATTCTTCGAAGACAACATCATCCATCTTACTTCCGGTATCTACAAGTGCAGTGGCAAGAATGGTCAAACTTCCGCCTTCTCGCATATTTCTAGCTGCACCAAAGAAACGTTTTGGCATATGAAGTGCTGCTGGGTCAAGACCACCGGAAAGTGTACGTCCGCTTGGCGGAACTGTTAAGTTATACGCTCTTGCAAGACGGGTGATACTGTCTAAGAGAATCATAACATCTTTGCCATGTTCTACAAGACGTTTGGCTCTTTCAATTACCATTTCCGAAACACGTTTGTGATGGTCCGGAAGTTCATCAAATGTGGAATAAATAACTTCGACATTATTGCCTTCAATCGCTTCTTTAATATCGGTAACTTCTTCCGGTCTTTCATCAATCAGTAAAATAATCAAATGCATTTCCGGATTATTGGATGTAACAGACTTTGCAATTTCCTTTAGCAATGTTGTTTTACCTGCTTTGGGCTGAGAAACAATCATACCACGCTGTCCTTTTCCAACAGGGGAAACCAAATCTACCACTCGCATTGCTACGCTTGCCCCAGGTCTTTCCAAATGAATTCGTTTATTTGGGAAAATTGGTGTTAAATCTTCAAAGTTTGGTCTGCGCTGCACGATTTCCGGTTTATATCCGTTTACGCTTGTCACATATAAAAGTGCTGCAAATTTCTCTGTTAGTGCTTTTACCTTAATATTGCCACGCACAATATCTCCTGTTTTTAAATTAAAACGACGTATCATCGCATGGGAAACATAAATATCATTTTCACCCGGAAGATAATTTTCACAGCGAATAAATCCAAATCCGTCTCCCATAATTTCCAAGATACCATCTGCAACCTGTCCACTATCCAGATTTCCTGTATCATCTCTGTTTACCGGTGCATTTTCACGAGGAGATGTTCCATATACATGTCTTTTTTCCCCCACTGCTTCTGTCGGTTTTTTTTCAGATTCTGATATCTCATTTCTTTCTTCGCTGTTTTCTTCCGGTTTATTTTTTCCTTTTTCATCTTCCGTAAGCATAACTTCAACTAGCTCGTTTTTTTTCATTCCTGTAATGCCTTTAATTCCTCTTGCTTTTGCAAGGTCTTTTAAGACAACTAAGGAAAGGCTTTCATATTTTTCTCGCATAAAAGTCTCCTGTTTTTATAAATTTAGGTATAAAAATGATATCCCTTTTCAGATAGGGACAATTAACACATATTTCTTGTGGGATTATCGTCGAAACGACTATGATTTCTAATAAGTAGTACTATTATACACCTTTTTTTCCAAAATAGAAAGTTCTTTTTTCTTGATTTGTAAAAATAGTAATGTTATGATATGAATAAGAGTTACTTTTCTATGTTTTAACAACTTCTAACGCTAAAACTCTATTCAACTATTAATTATGTTATCCATTTCATAGGAGTGACCATGTACTACTCTTTAAATGAATATTGCAAAAAAACATTTGGTGAAAAAGTATACCGTCTTTCTTTAAATGGAGGTATGACCTGTCCGAATCGTGATGGTACACTTAGTTTTGGCGGATGCACCTTTTGCAGCGAAGGCGGTTCCGGTGATTTTTCAGCTGACTATGCAGTCTCTATCTCAGCACAGATTTCACAAGCAAAGGAGAAAATTCGCAAAAAGACATCCTGTTCTAAATTTATTGCCTATTTTCAGGCATACACAAATACCTATGCTCCCGTTTCCCACTTAAGACGTATTTTTACGGAAGCCATACAGGAACCGGAAATTGTGGCATTGTCCATTGGAACAAGAAGCGATTGTCTTTCGGAAGAAATATTGGATTTGCTAGAGGAATTATCTCACATTAAGCCGGTTTGGGTAGAACTTGGACTTCAAACTATCCACAATGATACTTTGCAGCGACTAAATACGCATACCACCGTCGAGCAATTCCATACGGCAGTACATCAACTTACTCTACGTGGAATTTTCGTAATTGCTCATGTTATTTTAGGTTTGCCTGGGGAAAGTAAAGAAATGATGCTGGAAACAGTAAAATATGTCGGTAATATGGGTATTTTTGGAATCAAATTGCAACTGCTGCATATTTTGAAACACACAAGACTTGCCTTAGAGTATGAAACAGAACCATTTCCATTGTTTGAATTAGAAGAATATTGTGATTTTGTGATTGATTGTTTGGAATATTTACCACCTGAAATGGTTATACACCGACTTACAGGCGATGGTCCAAGAAAACTTTTAATTGCTCCGCTATGGAGCATCGATAAAAAGAAAGTTTTAAATACTATTCACAAAAGAATAAAGGAACGAACTACTTATCAAGGACGATTACGATTCATGTGCGAAACGCCCATGCCTTTAGATATGGGCACTAAATAGGACTTTTATTTTATAACCCTGATATGTAACATATATAGAAAGGAGCTACTATGGCTGAACCATTTACAATTTACAAATTAACTATCTTATACATGCTCGATAAAGCGGGTTTTCCGCTTACGAACACCCAACTTTCCAATTTCTTTTTAGAACAGGAATATACTGATTATTTCCGCGTACAAGAAGTAATCGGAAATTTAGTGGATGCTAACCTTATTCTCGCAGAATCCACACACACAAACACCCAATATACCCTCACTTCTGCCGGAAAGGAAACCTTAAACTTCTTTTCTGATAAAATCACCGAGGGCATTACACAGGATGTTTTAAAATTTTTCGACGATAACAAAATGGTACTTCGTCAGGAAAATTCCATTCTTGCAGATTACTACAAAACCACTTCTCAAAGCTATGCGGTTCGCTGTCAGATTCGCTCCGACAATAAACAGGTCATTGACTTAACAATTACCGTAAAAACAAAAGAACAGGCTGAAGCCATTTGCAATAACTGGAAAAAGCAAAGCGAAGATGTTTATATGTATTTGATGGACGAATTATTGAAATAATCTCCACAAAACATATAATGTATATAAAATATGGTCTTACAACTAAATTTTATAAAAAGAGTATAATAACGTTTATCTATGAGAAATGGGCGTATATGTAAAAAATAAGGTTAATCAGTCTTACCCACACATAAGAAAGAACCAAAAATAATTTACTACGCCCATTTTTGTATATTATAACTTCTTCACACTATATCCAAATTTCCCCAATTTTTCACCCATAGAAAAATATTCTCCATGCGAATACATGACTAAACCTAACTCATTAATCAAAAATTTTCCTGTTTCATTCATATGGGTATCTTCTACCGTTACGCTTACCACTTCTGCTAAAAACATGGTATGGCTTCCCAATTCTTTCTTCTCCACCACTTTGCATGCAATATTTACAGGACTTTCCTTAATTGCCGGCACAATGCAATTTTCTACTGCAAATGGAGTCAAATTCATTTTTTCCCATTTATTTACATCTTTTCCACTTACTACACCACAATAATCACATGCTTTTACTAATTCATCTGTAACAAGATTAATTACAAATTCTCCTGTCTCTTCTATCATATGATACGAATGTCTCTCCGGTCTTACGGAAATGGATACCATTGGAGGATTCGTACAGACAGTTCCTGCCCATGCGATTGTAATAATATTTGCATTGTTTGCTTTATCTGCGACAGTTACCATAACTGCCGGAACGGGATTTAACATATTCCCCGGCTTCCATGTTTGTTTTGCCATATTGTTTTTCCTTTCTCTCACTTCTAAATTTTTCAAAAATATACTAAGAGTCAGAAAAACTTCCTGCTTTTCTG
>CALAST010000108.1 GCA_937889225.1 uncultured Lachnobacterium sp.
CTACAGCCGTAGGTAAGCCAATGAGCAGTGCCAGAATACTGCTTAACAAATCCTCTGACAAAAGCATACAAAACAGTTTGCTTCTGCACATTCCCAACATCAGATAGACACCAAACTCGTGACATCTGCGCTCGAATTGATACTTGCAGGCGAAGTAAGTTAAAAAGAAAAGAATACACAAGGTCATTCCGTAAAACACAGGGATCAAAAGCAAAAGCCTGTTCACTGCATCGCTCTCCATGTTCTGTAAAAAAATCATAACATCCTGGGTGGAGATGGAAAGGATCATATAAAAAGCAACAATAGAAATCACCAGGGAGCTGAAAAACAGACCATTTTCCTTTCGGCTGCGGCGGCTGTTTCTGAAAATCAAATTAGATAACATTGGAACTGCCCCCTCCCAGCTGCACCATCACCTTTAGGATGCGTCCGTAGAACTCCTGCCTGCTTTCATCTCCACGTCGAAGCTCATGGAAGATGATGCCGTCTTGAATGAACAGAATACGCTTACAGAAGCTGGCGGCATTGGAATCATGGGTCACCATTAGGATAGTAGACTGTTCGTCACGATTCAGACCGGACAGTTTTTCCATGATATTTCTTGCGTTTTTGGAATCCAAAGCACCCGTAGGCTCATCGGCAAGTATCATTTTGGGGTTCAGAATTAATGCTCTTGCTGCTGCTACACGCTGCCGCTGACCGCCAGACATCTTGGAGGGAAATTTGTCCAGAACATCGATGATTTCCAGATACTTCGCCAACTGGCTTAGCCGCTGGGTGCTCTCCTTTTCTGGTACACCATGCAAAGAAGTTGGAAGCAGTATATTTTCACGTCCAGTTAGATTATCCAACAGCTCAAAGTTCTGGAATAGATAACCAACTTTTTTGCCACGGTACTCTGCAAGAGCCTTTCCCTTGAGAGCTTGCAGATTATCGCCCTCCACCTGAATGCTTCCACCTGTGGGTTGAATCACAGTTGCAATACAGTTGAGCAGTGTGGATTTACCGGAACCGCTGCTTCCCATAATGCCGAGAAACTCTCCCGGCATCACCTGGAAGGTGATCCCATTCAGTGCCTTTGTTTGACTTGGCACATTGCCATAGATTTTTGTTAAATTTTCAATATTCAAAATGGGTTTCATATGAATACCTCCTATCATTTATAATAAAATGATAGCACAGGAACACGACAAATAATACTTACAGTCGTTGTAAGGATTCCGTTTTTCGTTTCAAGATATGAGTGACACCTCCTTCAGCTCGATAACTTGGAATTTGACGCTCTATTTATCTTCCGAAATTAACTCGTATAAATCTTCTTGAATATCATCTGGCATTACATAATAGAATGTTAGTGCGTTTTCTGGAATTATCATATTTTTTATGACCGCACTCGAAATGATTTCCTTGATATATGAACTGTTTTGGTAGGTTATAAGCGTTGCAATAAGTTCATAATCCCTTTCCTCATTAGGGTCTTGTCCATACAACAAAGTTTCCTCCTGATATACAAGCATAATATATTCAGGTATCAAATTATCTGATATGCTTTCTAATATTTCCCAATCGCTTGTATTCAGTAACTTATTTACTGTATCTTGATTGTCAATCGTTTGCAAAAGTTTATTATCTTGGGCAGAATACAGTTCAATTTTACTTTGCTTTTTTTCATTTTCTTGTTTTTCTTGAGGTTCATTATAGCTGCACCCCATCAAAAGAAAAGTGAAAATCAACAATACTCCTATTATCTTTTTCATGTTCGCCCTCCTCATAAATTCAAATCTGTATTATTGCTTCTTTCTCGCTGTTATTTTCATATTAAAATTTCTTCTCCTTTACAAACTCACCACTCAATGCAAATCCATGATGCATTGGTCCGCTACCCTCTCCTAAATCAAGCATTGCGGATAATGCACCGCTAATATAGTTCTTAGCCCTTTGTACTGCTTCTTCTAATGAAAATCCCTTTGCAAGATTTGCTGCAATCGCAGAGGAAAGCGTACATCCCGTTCCGTGTGTATTCGGATTATGGATTCTCTTTCCATAGAACCACATTTCCTTTCCATTTGCATAAAGCAGATCATTTGCATCGCTGATACTATGACCACCTTTCAGCAATACTGCACAATGATACGTTTCTGCAATTTGTTTCGCAGCTTCACACATATCGTTCTCATTCTCAATATGCATTCCGGAAAGTACTTCTGCTTCCGGAATATTAGGCGTAACCACTGTCGAAATCGGAAGCAATTCTTTTTTTAACGTAGCCACCGCATCTGTTTCCATTAAGCTGGAACCTGATGTGGCTGCCATCACAGGGTCTACCACAATATTTTCCGCTTTGTATGTACGCAAACTTTCAGAAATTACCTCAATTAGCTTTGCATTGGATACCATTCCAATTTTTACTGCATCCGGACGAATATCTGTAAAAATCATATCTATCTGCTGTTGTAAAAATTCCGGAGTTACCTCCATAATTCCTGTTACTCCGGTTGTATTTTGTGCGGTAAGTGCTGTAATCGCACTCATGGCATATACACCATTCATGGTCATCGTTTTCAAATCAGCCTGAATACCGGCACCTCCGCTGCAATCACTGCCAGCAATTGATAATGCTTTGTTCATTATTTTTTCTCCACCTTTCTGCATTATTTTTATATAGTGACAAAAAGTATTGCACTAACAATTGGCGATGCCCCACATGCCAACAGAATGTTCGCACAATCATTTACCGTTATATAATTCGTAATATTATGAATCAAGGGATATTTTTTCTTACATTTTCCAAAATACTATCAAACATAATCCTTTCCTCCTTTATCCTCTCAAGGGCATAAAAAAAACAGGAGATTAGTTTCAAAATGCAATAGCCACTTTAATCAATTACAACGCCCTTATTGATTCCACCGGTTTCTTCTTAGCTGCATTCCATACCGGAAGGAATGTCGCTACAACTACCGTTATCAATGCTACCGCAATCAATATCAAGAATGAAACAATTCCAAATACGAACAAGGATGCTCCTATCATTGGTACAAGTATTCCATTGACAATATTGCAGCAGACAATACTTCCGATTACGGATAATACTACACAAATCAATGTAATCACAAAGGATTCGGAAAAGAAAATCTTAAATACATCCAGACTTCTTGCTCCTACTGCCCTTAAAATACCAATCTCTTTCTTCTTATAAGAAATGGATACAGAAATAAAGTTAGACAATAATAACGCTGCAAATACCGCCAGCACAATTCCGACATATAAAAATACTTTTGATAATTCTTCTACCATCATATCCACCATTTCCAGATTGCTGATTAACATACTGGTTAATGTATTTTTGCTGCCGTCAGAGCCATATTCGTTATTACTATAGATTTCCCACAACTGTTGTGTGCATTCCTCTGAATGGTCATATGGCAAAAACAACGTTCCATAGATTGCACCTGCTGCTTCTTTATAGGTAGTCGTATATTCGGAATAATATTCAATATTTACTTTCTGTTCTTCCCACAATTTTTCTGCTGTTTCATCTGCAAACAGGATTCGATTAGTATCATAGGAACCGGGTACTTTCCAAACACCTACAATCGTAAATTCACGTACTTCCCCAAATGCCATTTCATTATAATCATCAAAAAATTTAATAGCTAATGTCAATGGTTTATTTTCTTTTTGCAAGGCGGTTACCAGAGTTTTTATTTTTTCCTCTACTTCCTGCTTTGTAAACTCACGGATTTCCCATGTATTGGTTGTTTTGTTTTCTTCTTCTACTCCATTATTCTGAAGCTGACGAGCTGTTTCATAAATAAGTTCTCGATTCTTAGTATCCTGTTTATTTTCATAAGATTTTAAAACTAACTCATAAAGTAATTTGCGAGAAACAAGCACTTCATTTTCTGCAGGCACTTTCTTTCCTTCCACAAGCTCCATTACTTCTTCAGAATCTGATTTTTTACTATAGGAAGAATAACCGGCATTGCCCGACTCCGGGAATACATATTTGCCTTCATCTCCGATTGCTGCGGTTGCAGTCACACGGCGATAAGAGAAATCATCCATGCCATAATAAGGCATATTTTCTTCCGCTAAGCTTTCCAAACACTCAGATGTTACAAATGCTACCAGATGCAGACCATCCTGAAGTTCATAATATAAATTCGAAAGAAGCTGATAATTTTCGGATTGTCCATTTTTTATCACATCATACTTTTCTGAAATCTTTCCGCTATCTAAAATTCCAACAACCGTATATGTATGATTGCCAATCGCAATTTTCTTTCCAATAATATCCATCGGATCGGTTAGCTCTATGATTTCGCCCGTATCCTTATTATAAGTTTTACAATGATAAATCACATCTGCCGTATATGCTGAAATACAAATTTCATCTTCTTTTTCCGGATATTTTCCGGTAATTTTTTGTCGAAGCTGATTGGTTTCTTCCAGATATGCATATCCTCGAACCTGATTTGACCAGTAATCGGATACCGGTGATTGTATATGAAATTCATCATATACGGAAATTCCACCAAACACATCTGAGCCATATATTTTGGCGTATTCTTCCATTTCTTCTTTGGTAAAACGGGTTTCCATATTCATGGAATATTCATCTAGAAGCTCGCCATTATTGTACCAACTTTCATTGATTTCATACACTTTTCCAAGCTTCATCAATTTATACGTTGAGTCTTTTAAAGATTGTTTAAACGTTGCTTCACTATCATAAAATGTCATCGTTGAAAGCAAGCCAAAGAAAATAAATGCTACGGTACACAGTAATATCGTAAAAAACAGACGTATTGGTTTTGTTTTCAAACTCGACACACCAATTTTTGTTGCATGTTTGATTGGGAGTTTGGAACGAATAAACTCACTTTCTTGCTCTGTATATATCTTTGGTTTCGATAGCATTTCAGAAGAATCACAAAAGACTTCTTTCTCTCCGTTGTCTTTAATATGACTGACTTCCTTAAATGTTTTTACATCCTGCTCACCGCTTGCAATAATCACATCGTGATTTGCGTTGCTTAAAAACCCCTTAATTTCTTCAAAATCTTTTTGATTTAATTCCGTCCCTTCTTTGATACACAAAACATCTCCAACAATACTGATATTTTCACTAATTGTTTGTTGCTGTTGGTGTGTTTTGGTTACATCGGATATGACCTTACCATCTTTTAATTCAATAATGCGGTCACCATACTGTTCTGCAAAATCCCTATCATGGGATACCACAATGACAAGTTTGTCTTTTGACAGTTTCTTTAATGTTTCAAATACCTGTTTTCCTGTTGAAGAATCAAGTGCCCCTGTCGGTTCATCCGCCATGATGATTTCCGGTGATTTGATAAGAGCACGTGCGATTGCGATACGCTGTTTCTGCCCTCCTGAAAGTGTATTCGGCTTACGCTTTGCATAACCTGTTAAATCCACATCTTCCAAAAGCTTGTCAATCGCTTTTTTATCTTTCGGTTTGCCTTGCAATTCCAAAGCTAATGCAATATTGTCTTCTATTGAAAATTCATTCAGAATGTTATATTCCTGAAAAATAAATCCAATAAATGTATTGCGGTAACTGTCAAAATCACTTTGACTGAACCGTTTACTACTTCTGCCTTTTACAATAATTTCTCCACTGGTTGGAGAATCCAGTCCACCACAAACATTTAACAGGGTAGATTTCCCACTTCCGCTTTTTCCAAGCAGAAAAACCATGCCCTTTTCCGGAAAGCGAATTGAAACATCATCTAAGGCTTTTACATCTGCTCCGCCTTTTGTTTTATAAATCTTTGTCAAATGCAATGTTTCCAGCATCTCAAAACCTCCTTAACTTATTTTTTCTGCATTTAAGTAGATTGTGTCACATCTGGAAAATAAATACAATAAACATTTTTTTAAGATTATTTAAGAATTTCTTAATGTCGCACCGTTGTGCTTTATTTTCTATTTCTTAGACATTTCACAATTTGAAACACTCCAGCTAGAACTGATTTTATCTTGTCTGTGGAGGGAGGTTTTTGTTTTGTTATTTGTATATATTATACTATGACATTTATTGAGATTGAGAGAAAACACTTCTAACTGAATACCATTTTACTATTATTTTGTACCATTTCTCTTGCAATAATTTAATGTTGTACAAAGCATTGACCGAAAATATTCCCTTTTATTTCTGGTTTATTTCTTTCATTGTTCCACCTAAAGATCCTTATAACTTCCAATCAATACGGTCTTTCCTTCAAATGCAAAACCATAGTGTTTAATCTTTTCTTTGGAAAAGCCCATGGTTAAAAGTTCTGTATCATATTGTTTTTCTTCTATTTGTCGTAAAGCTGACTGAACCGTTTCTTTTAAAGTTGCTTCTTCATTATTTTCAAACACCTTAAACTCCATTATGATGGCATTTTTTTCTTTTTCTTTTGGAATTAACATTACATCATATCTTCCATATCCGCTTTCTCGATTCGATTTTAATAAATATTCATTTCGTAATTCTACTAATAGTCCTAATACAAAGCCATGATAAAAGCGTTCTGGTTGTGTTTTTTTCGATGGATTTTTTCCACTATCAAAGCTGCTGATGGTTTCTAATGCAACTTCATTCATGTAAATATTCATTTCTTTTAGATTTCCGGCTAATAAGGCTTTTACAAAGTCATTATAGGGTGTAATTGCACTTTGAAACCAGCCTTTAAACATTCGGAAAAACATGGTTTTTGTTTCCTGATTGGTAATGCTTAGGTGATACCATGGTTCCATTTCTTCTCCAAGATAGTCCACTTTTTCTACTTTTAGATAACCACTTGCCATCAAAAGACTCCAAATCGCACTTTCATCCTGTTCTAATTGATTAAATACAATCTGTTCGTCAAAATTTACCACAATCTCTTGTCCTTGCAATAAGGTTTCCATCTGTTTTTTTACTTGTGTGGAAGCTGTACGGAGCAATTTACTGACTAGACCGTTTGAACTTGTATCGACCCAGTAAGCGTGATATTTCTTTTTATCCAAAAAACTTGTAATGGACCATGGATTATAGACACCTTTGGTTTCGCCAAAAACGAAACCATCATACCACTGTTTGACCTTTTCTTTTTCTTGTGACAATTCAAAATTATCTAAGGATTGAAATACTTCGTCTTCGGTAAATCCAAAACAAGTGCTGTATTGATTTGAAGTTGTAGTAACAACATTTAAATTATTCAAATCCGAAAACATGGATTCTTTGGATACTCTTGTAATTCCGGTCATAATGGCACGTTCTAAATAAGGATTTGTCTTAAAGGTTGCGTTACACAAATTTCGCATAAATACGGTAAATTCGTCCCAATATCCGTACACATACGCTTCCTGCATAGGGGTATCATACTCATCTAATAAAATAATTGGTTTTTTGCCATAGTAGATGTTTAATAAGGCAGATAAATTTTTTAAAGCATCTTGTGCAGCTACATCACTCATTTCATAACTGACCTGTTGATAGCGTAATTGCTCTCTTTTGGAAAGTTTTTCTTCTAGAAATTCGTAGTGCAAATATAAATCGACTAGAATGTTTTTCATTTTTTGAATGGCATCTTTTGCATTCGTTCCCTTTACATCTGCAAAACTTAAATATATGACGGGATAGGTTCCTTGCAAATTGCGATACTTTTCTTCTTGCCAAATGAAAAGTCCTTCAAACAAGTCTCCTCTGTTTGCGTATTGATTTGAGAAAAAACAATGTAACATATCCATATTTAAGGTTTTTCCAAATCGTCTTGGACGGGTAATTAGTGTTACATCATCACCTGATTCCCACCATTCTTTGATGAAATTTGTTTTATCGACATAAAAATAATCGTTTTTTCTTAATTTTTCAAATCCCTGTGTGCCAATACTGATTACTTTTTGCATATTTCACCTGCTTTCATCTATTTTTTATAAGCTACTCCAATACATCTGATTTGTGATGGAAAATTCTTGATTTATTTGTTATTCTAAATATTCGGGATATAATTTAACAAACTGCTCATTTGCTTTCAACATTTGTTCATAATATAATGGACTTAATTTTCGCATTGTTGGTATAAAAACATCATAATAACCACTTGAGGAACAAAATTGTTTCATATATTCCATCAATCTATATGCCTCAGAGTTCTTATACATTTCATATTCTAAATTTTCAATAGGCTCTCCTGCTTCTACTCTTTTTAGAAGGTCTTGTTTTAATTTTTCTTGTTCTAATTCTAATGTTCTTTGATATAGGATACCTTTTAATTCCTTCTGATTTTTATAGACTTTTTTAATTTCACTAATACTTAATCCCAGTTTTCGATACAAAACGATTTGTTTTAATACTTTCACATCCCGTTCTGAAAAATCCATATATCCGTTTTCTAAAACATTTGGAATGATGCACTCCTGTTCCACATAATATCGGACTGCTTTTTTTGTTATGTTACAGCTCTTTGCAACTTCATTTATTAACACACTAATCACCTCCAATATCATCATAAACCAATCCGTGAGGGAACAGTCAAGCGTTCTCTCAAAAATTTTTATTTTTTAAAAAGATACTGTTGGCAAAAAGAATTGTCTTCCTATTGTATTTTTCTATCCTATCAATATCTTTTTCCCTTCAAATGCAAATCCATATCATACGTTCCTCCCAAACTATGTTCTTTGGGTTTCCTATTTTTCTCGCTATTTCTTATAGTATATCCAATTCTTTCTTTCTTTGCAAAAACTTTCTTTATCATGGATAATGTATCCTCATATTTTCTTGGGCTTATTTCTTATACGTATTCAGCTTTCTTAAAAATTCTTTATAATTAACTCTTTTCTTGATTTAACTTAGTACTTTGTCTTTAAAGTGGGGAACATTCTTCATCTTTCCTTTATTCCCCTTATAAAAAATAGAGCTTCTATCATACTTTAGTAGTATTTT
Source organism: uncultured Lachnobacterium sp. (assembly GCA_937889225.1). Classification (GTDB taxonomy): domain Bacteria; phylum Bacillota; class Clostridia; order Lachnospirales; family Lachnospiraceae; genus Roseburia. Next base: position 8,942 of record CALAST010000108.1, read on the forward strand.
TATAAATAAAATGTAAAAATTATAAAGTCAAGTGGATATTTACAAGAAAACTTTTTTTAAAAATAATGTAACGAAACATCACATTTCTTTCACTAATACTATGAAAGGAGGAACAACATGAACGCATTGCTAGTAGAATTATTCGACCACTACTATAAAGACATTTATATATACTTATACAGTCTGTGCCATGATGCTTCCCTTTCGGAAGATTTAACGTCAGAAGTTTTTTTAGAGGTTGTAAAGTCCATAGCTACTTTCCGTGGTGAGTCGAATATCAAGACATGGTTATTTTCGATTGCTCGACATAAATGGTATGCATATCTTCGCAATAAAACACATCAAATACAAACGGAAAGTATACACGACTTGTATGACTCTAACTTTGTTGGCATTCCGCATTCTGCATTTCTCAACGATTTAGAACAAGTGATTCAATCACTGCTTGAGTCAGAATCAGAACTAACCCGAAAAGTATTTCAAATGCGTTTGGAAGGATATTCCTATTTTGAGATTGCAGCTAAATACAATCTATCCGAAAACTCTGCACGAGTGATTTTCTTTCGAGCTAAAACAAAAATCAAAAAATATTTAGAGAAGGAGGGATTTTACCATGAATAAAATAACTTGTGATATGTGTATGGATTTGATGCCGTTAGTACAGGATGGTGTTGCAAGTGCAGACAGTATTTCTGCTGTTGAACAACATATAAAAAACTGTCCGGAATGTAACTCTCTATTTGAGGGTCAAATACCCATTCCCTCCGATCGTAGTCAGATTATGAAGAAAATCCAGCGAAAAACCCACATTTTTATGGGAATGGTATTAATGTTTGGTATCTTCTTTGGTTTGAGTTTGACAGCTAGTAGCGAACTGTTTCTGAACTGTTTTATCATGCCGATTATCGGTTGCATAGGCTACTATCTGTTTCGATGGAAATCGCTCTATATTACACCGTGTATACTTTTCGTTACACATTTTGTCATTAACACCTTTGGCTTAATTCGCGGAACAGAGCATTTGAATATTACATCGCTTTTGATGTGGTCGGCTATCTATTCATTTTTCGCTATTATTGGAATTATTATTGTTGGTTTGCTTCATTTTGCATTCCGAAAGGAGGATTAACATGAAAAAGAAGTATTTAAAAGTAATGGCATTCATAGTTGCTTTCATACTCCTCGTTGGAGTTGGTTGGCTTGCAAATGCTCTGAACGGGAATCCCGTTTCCAAAATGCTTGCCACAAATACAGCTAAAAAGTATCTTGCTAAACACTATGCGGACACAGATTATTATATTGAGCGAATCAATTACAACTTTAAAGACGGAAATTATCATGCATTTATCAAGTCTCCGACAAGTATGGATACAGAATTTTCATTGTATCTTACAATGCTTGGAGAACTTCGTTCGGACACCTACGAGGATGTTCTTAACGGATTTAATACAGCCCGTAGAGTAGAACAAGAATACCGAGAGCTTACGGATACTCTATTTGAAAATCCGTCCTTTCCATACACTTGTTCCATTGGCTTTGGCACATTAGAAATCTATCCGGAAGAAGTAATTGGCAATCCAAATATTGATGATGTTCCTTCCTATGCCATCAACCAAAACGAACTTGTACTTGATAAAATTTACGATATTAAAGAATTAGGAAAGCAGGCAGGACATTTAATTCTTTATGTGGAAAGTGATAACGTAACCATAGAGAATACTGCGAAAATCATGTTAGATATAAAAGCTCAATTTGATAATGCAGGTATTCCTTTTACAGCTATGGATTTTACATTACAATTTCCAAAACCGGAAGAAGGACGACGTCCTGAAGGAGAAGTTAACGTAGCTGATTTCCCTTATAACGAAATCTATGAGCTGGGAATGGTTGATAGAGTTCGTGAAGCAGACAACGCTCTAAAAGCATACTATGCAGAACTGGATACAAAAGAAAAAGAACAAGAACAAGTAATAAACGAATAATTAGAAAAATTTCTTCAAATGAACTAAGCTAAAAGAAAACGGCATAAGCGAAATTATGCCGTTTTCGAAAAGTATTTCCCTGTTTCATGACAACGATTAGCCCTGTTTTACAGAATCATTCTTACAGAAATATGGCTCAAATTCTTCAACCGGAGTCTTAACATTTAGTTCATAGTCTGACAAGAAGATGGAAGTAAGCTGGTTCACAGCCTCGCCTTCCAAACGAATACCCACATCTGATTTTCTATAGTTTTTCCAATAAGAGCTTTTTGTGAGCACACGCAGTAGCATGAAATTAACTCAATATATTTATAAGCTATTTTACAACTTTTTATATGTTTTTCATTGATCAACAAACTTGCAAAACGCATTTCTTTCCAATTTCCTTTGTGAAGTAAAATGGTTCGTAAATGGTATTTATATTATTTATACTATGACATTATTGACTTCCAAGTAATATAAATAATATGCATTCGATAAGATATTGTTATAAAAACAAAAAATAGATATAGAAATCATTTATGGGTATTATCATAAAAATCTATCAAATATAGTTTTAAAAGAAAAATAGACAGCTCTATGAATTTATCATAAATACTGCCTATTTCATCTACGATTCTATTTTCTACCTCTGCGAAAGCTCATTCGTCACGTCTTCCCATGTAATGCCTTTCTCTACCATAAGCACCATCGTATAATACAGAAAATCCGAAATCTCATAACGCATCATTTCCGATTCTCCGCCTTTTGCTGCAACGACAATTCCTGTACATTCTTCCCCCAGCTTCATTAATATCTTATCCAATCCCTGACTAAATAGGAAGTTCGTGTAAGAACCATCTTTTGGATGTATTTTTCTGTCTTTTACTACTTCATATACTGTCTCTAAAATTCGCTGTGGATTTTTATCATTATATTCTTTTTGAACAATATTATTGACAAAACTACCAAATGAGCCACTTTTTCCATCTGCACCAACTTGAGAGACTTTTGCCAAAATGGTATCACAGTCCCTATCTGCTGTTAAAGACTTTACATACTGAATAACTCCACCTTCCATCCCATTTGTGATAAGTTCTTTACGGCTTCTGGAATAATATGTCATTTTTCCAATGTTTAATGTTGTGCGAAATGCATCTTCATTCATATATGCCATCATCAGAACTTCATTTGTGCGGTAGTCCTGTGCAATAACCGGAACTAAGCCATCTGCATCCGGCTTTAAGTCAGACCACTTTAATGCCGGAGCAAAATTGTCCATAACGATGCCATCCTCGGACAGTCGTGATTTTAAGTGCATAATATCCATTTTCGGGTCATTGATAAATCTTCCCGTAATTCCACGAATATAATCACGGCTTAAATAAGATAGCATTGTGTCATAGTCAAATTCTTCCATCATAACCACATATGGTACTGTCGTTAGGTTTTCAATCGCATCTAAAATATTTGGATTTAAAATATAAAGCTCATGGAATAAATCTTCAATTGATTTCTTCTTTTTGAATACAAAATCCACATTATGAACAGATGCTAAAATACGCTCTTTTCCAAAACGTTGGCTCGCTTCTTCCGCAAGACCAATACTGATAGGCTTTGCCGCATTAAACATAACCTGGTCACATCCTGCATAAAGCAATTTCTTTACGTCTTCAATACGGTTAATATTGCCTCCTGCACATGTTTTAATTTCCAAATTGCGATTTATGCTTCGAATCGTATTTATATTCAATTCATGTTCATCATCATTTGTCGATAAATCGAAAATAATAATTTTATCAACTCCACTATCATTATATAAACGACATAATTGATAAATATCGTATTCTGTTTCCGTCAAGTCTTTTTTGGACTTCACAGACTTCCCATTTTTCAGATACAAAGTTGCTACAATATTCTTGGTATCCATTTAATCCTTCCTCCTTTTATTTATTCCGTATCCCGAAGCTCCAAATCTCTTTGCAACGCATCCAGATACGGGATAAACACCCCTTGTTTTTCATTAATAAAAAATGCATCGGTTAATTCTTCATAACGAAAACTTTTTCTTCCACCCTCTTGTGCTCTCATCCAAAACCGGTATAGTTCACAAAAACGCAAATAATAAAAGGTATTGCGATGGGTGTAGGAAATTAAAATAAATGCCACACCATCCTGCTTCTCAAAATTTTTCATAAATTCCACCTGATGCTCATGAATATTTGCAAGCGGAAATGTATCAGTATGACATTCTTTGGCATCAAAACAAACGGGAACACCCTGCACTACACCAATATAGTCTACCGTACTTTTTTGGTCAAAATAGGCCAATGTAATATGTCTGGTGGCTTTATCGATTGCAATTGGAGTGATAGGTGTTGGAATCTTTTGCATCAATGCCAATTGATTCTCTAAATATTTTTCATTCGTTCGGTTAATCAGTTCTTCCAATGTAGAACCTCTCAATCCTCTCGAATTCCATGTTGCCATGTTTTTTCCTCGTTTCTATAGATATTTTACATTATAAAAACTAATGTTCACATAAAAAGACCTATAAAAAATAGAATAGAAACTTAATAAGTCTATTGTTAAACACTTTAATTTTTTTCAAAAATAGCTGAAAAGAGTTTCGGTGGTTCTGCCACAATTACTTTTCCGTCTGGAAATTCCAGTCGATAGGCATGAAGTAACTGATGATTTACACTATATTTATTATAATACATTTTATTGAATTGTTCATCCCCATATTTCATATCTCCTACAATTGGATAACCAATCGAAGATAAATGCAAACGAATCTGATGTGTTTTTCCGGTTACCAAATGAATTTCCGCTAATGTTACACCATTGAAACATTTCAAAGGCTTTACACCTGTTTCTATATAGTCTGCACCTTCTGTTTCGTTTTCAAAAAAAGTTACTTTATTATTTTTTTCATCTTTTTTCAAATACCCTTTTAGCTGAAATTCCGTTTTTAATTCGCCTTTTACAATTGTACGATAATACTTTTGTAATGTATGGCTTCGAACCTGTTCGCTCAATGTTTGAAGTGCCTCTAACGTTTTTCCAAATAAGAGCAATCCCGTCGTATTTCTATCTAAACGGTTTACAATCGATGGGCGAAACGTTTGAAATTGTTCAAAGGATAACTCTCCATTTTGTATCATATATCCAAGCAGATATTCATTTGCAGACAAGTCTTTGTCTGATGCTTTCTGAGAAAGCATATTGTAAGGCTTGTCTGCTACTATCATTTCTGCATCTTCATAGACAATTTTTAACCCTTTTAACTTGAGATTTTTTAAAACATCAAACTCTTGTTTGAGCACTTCTAAATCTGCATGAAATTTTTCAAACGTTTCATCACTCAAATAAATTTGAATCCCATCACCTGCTGCCAGTTTTTCATTTCCGGAAGCCTTTTTTTGATTGAGAACGATGTTTTTCTTTCGCATCATTTTATATAAAAAACTTGTAGTAGCATTTGGCAGCAATTTTTTCAGATATTTGTCAAAACGTTGATTTTCTTCGTTTTTTTGTATAATAAATTCCTTCATTTTTTATTCTTTCTTTTTTCGGTTATTTTTTCTTATGCACATTTCGAATTGTTTTCTTTTTCTTTGATTTTTCCGAATGTGCGTTTCCTTTTCCCGTACTATTTTTTCCATAAGAAGCAGTTCCCTTTGTGGCATACGCAACTTTATTACTGCTGCTCTTTTGACCTCTTACATTTCTTGACACTTCAGAATCAACCGATTTCATATTTGCAAACCTTCTTGGTTTAATCAAACATTTTTTATCAAATCCAATCAAATCTGCCCTATCTGCTTTCATCAATGCTTCATATACCAAATCATAATTCTTTGGATTGCGATACTGTATCAAAGCACGCTGCATTGCTTTTTCATGCGGATTCGTAGCCACATAAACCGGCTGCATAGTTCTTGGGTCAAGCCCTGTATAATACATACAAGTGGAAATCGTAGATGGTGTTGGATAAAAATCCTGTACCTGCTCCGGCATATAGCCTAAATCTCTTAAATACTCAGCCAACTCTACTGCTTCTTTTAAGGTAGAACCCGGATGTGAAGACATCAAATACGGAACTAAATATTGTTCTTTTCCGATTTTTTTATTCATATCCTTATACGCTGTCACAAACTTATTGTATACTTCTACAGATGGCTTTCCAAGTTTCTGCAATACGGCATTAGAAATATGTTCCGGTGCTACTTTTAACTGACCGCTGACATGATGTTCGCACAATTCCCGCAAAAACGTTTTGTCTTTATCATGCATAAGGTAATCAAATCGAATTCCCGAACGAATAAACACTTTCTTTACCTTTGGTAATGCACGTAATTTTCGAAGCAATTCGATATAATCTTTATGGTCCACTTCCAGATTCTTACATGGTGTTGGGAAAAGGCATTGTTTGGTAGGACAAGCCCCTTTCGTAAGCTGTTTTTTGCAAGCTGGTGCACGGAAATTTGCAGTCGGACCGCCGACATCGTGGATGTAGCCCTTAAATTCCTTATCTTCTGTAATAAGTTTTGCTTCTTCTATAATAGAGTCATGGCTTCTGGTTTGAATGATTCTTCCTTGATGAAATGTCAATGCACAGAAATTGCATCCGCCAAAACAACCACGATTGCTAACTAACGAAAACTTAATTTCGCGAATTGCAGGAACTCCTCCGGCTTCCTCATAAGACGGATGATAATTTCGCATATATGGAAGTGCATAAACATGGTCCATTTCTTCTTGTGTAAGTGGTTTCTGCGGTGGATTCTGCACAACATAATCATTTCCATATGTCTCAACCAAGCGTTTTCCGGAAAATGGGTCGGTATTGCAATACTGAATGTAAAAACTTTCGGCAAATTTCCGTTTATCTGCTTTGATTTCATCAAATGTCGGAAGCCATGTTGCATCGTAAATATTTTCTTTGATACGTGTTTTATAAACCGTTCCATCAATAAATGTAATGTCATTTATATCAATTCCCGAATGCAATGCATCTGCAATTTCTACAATACTGCGTTCGCCCATGCCATAAGAAATCAGATTTGCACCACTATCCAGCAAAATGGAACGTTTTAATTTATTCGACCAATAATCATAATGTCCCAATCTTCGAAGGCTTGCTTCTATTCCACCAATAATAATTGGTGTTTTCTTAAATGTGCGTCGAATCAAATTGCAATATACAACCGTTGCGTAATCCGGTCGTTTTCCCATAATACCACCCGGTGTAAATGAATCGCTCTCCCTGCGTTTTTTCGATACGGAATAATGATTTACCATCGAATCCATATTTCCACCGGAAACTAAAAATGCAAGTCGCGGTGTTCCTAATTCGCAGATGGAGGTATCATCTTTCCAATCCGGCTGAGAGATAATCCCTACGGAATATCCTTCCGACTCTAATATACGGGAAATGATAGCCGGTCCAAAAGAAGGATGGTCCACATATGCATCCCCAATCACGTAGACAAAGTCAAACTGTTCGATGCCACGTTCTTCCATATCCTGTTTTGAAATTGGTAAATAACCTTCGTACATAATTTTCCTATACTTTCTTTATTTTATTTTAATTTCTTCCTTACTTAACTTTCGATATTCTCCTATTGGCAAATCACCAAGCAGCAACTTACCCATAGATAAGCGTTTTAAATACACCACTTTACAACCGACCGCTTCAAACATCCGCTTCACTTGATGAAAACGCCCCTCATGAATCGTCAGTTCTGCAGTAAAAATTTCACCACTATCCCCTTGTGTATTCACACAGATAGTCGGGTCTAATATCGTAAGTTCGGCAGGAAGTGTCAGTTTCTCATCTCCAATATCTATACCTTTTCTAAAAAGCTCTACTGCTTCTGTTGGTACAGGCTTATCTAAAATGGCATAATATGTCTTTGGAATATGATGAGCAGGACTAAGCAGATGGTGCGTCAAGTCTCCATCATTTGTCAAAAGCAACAAACCTTCCGTATCCAAATCCAATCGTCCAACAGGAGCAATTGTTTTTTGCAATTCACTTGGAAAATAATCCATGACCGTTTTATGGAGATTGTCCTGTTTTGCTGTCACGCAGCCAGCCGGCTTATGAAACAGATAATACACATATTTTTCATAGATTATTTTTTCGCCTTTAAAATATACTTCATCCGCATTTTCATCTATTTTCACATCCGGCTTTGCGATGACCTCTCCATTTACCGTAATTTGCTTATTTTTGATATATTTTTTCACTTCACTTCTTGTACCAATCCCACAATCGGCAAGGTATTTATCGATTCGAAGCATATCATTGTGCTACTAAAAATAGTATCTCCTTTCCCTTCATTATTTGTAAAGAGTTTCAAATACTGTTTTTTCAGAGGAAATTATTTCGCCTGTTTCAAATATTCCACAAGGAATTTCCACACACGTTCCGTAGAAGAAATACTAAGTCGTTCCTGTGGTGTATGAATATCAAAATTCTGCGGTCCAAAGGATACGCAATCCAATCCCTCTATTTTCTCAGAAAGAATACCACATTCCAAACCTGCATGAATAGCAGTAAACACAGGCTCTTTGCTATATACGTTTTGATATGCTTTTGCAATTTCTTCACGAAGTTTCGATTCTGCTTTATATTCCCATGCCGGATAATCGCCTACAATTTCAGCTTCCCCGCCTAACACTTCAATGATATGAATCAATTTATCTCTTAAATCTTCTTTACGGCTTCCAACAGAGCTTCGGATAGACGTTTCTGTCATCAGCATATCTTCTTTTAATTCCATAATTCCAAGGTTTAAAGAAGTTTCTACTAATCCTGAAATTGCCTGACTCATATGCTGTACGCCATTTGGAACCATGCGTAAATAAGACACTACTTTTGTTAAAGAAGTAAAATCCAAAATTTCTGCACTCTGCACGTTTGCAATTTCATAGCTTACTTTTACATTCGCATCCGAAGCAAATAATTCTTTTTTGAAGGTTTCTGAAAGTTTCTCTAAAATTGCAGTTACTTCATCTTTGAAATCTTCCGGAATCATAATCGTCGCATTACATTCTCTTGGAATAGCATTATCTTTTAATCCACCTGCAAGAGAAATCAATCCATACGGAATTTCCTGCATCAAACGAGACAATACTCTTCCCATTAAAATATCTGCATTGCCATGCTCTTTATGAATTTCCGCACCGGAATGACCGCCAAAAAGCCCATCGACTTTCATATTCACCACAAGTCCTTCCTGTGTCATTCGTTTTACCGGAATCTGTGCATTGACGGCAGTTCCACCTGCACAGCTTGTTAAGAAAATACCTTCTTCATCGCTATCGATGTTTAACATTTTTTTACCTTTTAACATGGATAAATCAATGCCATATGCACCATTCATGCCGGTTTCTTCGTCTACCGTAATCACTGCTTCCAAACGAGGATGCAACAATTCCTTGGATTCCAATAATGCAAGTGCATATGCTACCGCAATGCCATCATCTCCACCAAGCGTTGTACCTTTTGCTTTTACAAAATCACCATCCACATATAATTCCAATCCATCTTTTTCAAAATCAATCGTACTGGTACTTTCTTTTTCGCATACCATATCCATATGTCCTTGAATAATGATTGGCTCTGCCTGTTCATATCCTTCGGTAGCTTCCTTTATCAAAATCACATTGTTCAAATCATCCTGATAATATTCCAAATTGTGTTCTTTTGCAAAAGAAACCAGATAATCGCTAATTTGCTTTGTATTTCCTGAACCATGTGGAATTTTTGCAATTTCTTCAAAATAGTAAAATACTCTTTCCGGTTGTAAATTTTCTAAAACTCTCATAAAAGCCTCCTTATTCTCATAATTTATATTATGAAAAAAATTATGTTATCCTGTTTATTTATATTTATTATATTATTTTCTTTATTTTATCCAACAGATGCCATTTCTGCATCGAAAAATGCCATGCTTATCTGGAGTGGGCAGATTTTGCCTACATTACTGCCATTTTCTATTTTATCCGCAGTTTTGCTTCAAAGCAATCTGTTTAGCAGCAATTTGAAACACCAAAATTTATTTGCGATTGGTATTGTTATGATTTGTGGATTTACGTTTGGTTTTCCAATTGGAAGCAAATTGGCTTCTGATTTTTATGAAAAGCAAATATTAACGAAAAAACAAGCTCATATTCTTGCCATCACTGCTAACAATTTCAGTCCTATGTATGTATGCGGATTTGTTCTTCCATTGGTTTTTCCAAATAAAGATTTTAAAACCTTAACGTATATACTCCTATACTTATTTCCATTAGCAGTTGGAGCAATATTGCTTATATTTTCTGCCTCAAAGCAGACCTCTTATTGCGATTATCATTCAAACCATAAAAATACGGCATCAAGATTTCAATTGGATATGCAAATCATTGATGCCGGCATCGTAAGCAGTTTTGAAACGCTTATCAAACTATGCGGTTATATTGTTATGTTTTCCCTGCTTTCTACCATATTTCAAGCCCTGTTTCAAGAACCGCATATGATAACACAGCTTTTTATTGGAAATATGGAAATCACCAACGGGATTGCTCTATTTTGTAATTATACGATAGACATGAACTTAAAATATATATGCACCATCCAAATGCTTTCTCTTGGCGGTCTTTCCGGTTTTGCACAAACGGCTTCCATATTGCATCGCTCAGGACTGTCTATCAAAATATATGTATTTGGAAAATGTATCCTTTCACTTGTTGCCACATTACTTGCTATCTTAATCTTGTGACAACCCATATAAGCAAGCTCATATTATTCTCGTTACTAACTACTCACCACTTAATGCTCTACGCATTTGAACTGGGGGATTGTTTGTTCTGCGTTCAAACTTTTAAATACTTATGTTTATTCCTGATTATCTGCACTAACATTTACAACTGTCAAATCAACATCTTCTTCCGAAGTTTCATCGTTGTTAGACGACTGTTCCGCAACTTCAATTTCTTCTTCCTGTGGAACTAATTCCGCCCTATTTGCAGAAACGATATCCAAATATCCCTGCAAAGAATTAATCAGATTTTCGTAACGTGCTCTGGATGTATCCAAAGAATTGCTAAGAAGTTCTTCTAATCCTCTTAATTTTTCTTCTGTATACATCATGGCACCCATGCGAATACTGTTCGCTTCATTTGTAGCATTATTTAAAATTTCCTGTGCCTGATTTGTGGCAATGGAAACAATTTCATTTGCCTGTGCATAGGCCTGCTGCATAATCTGATGTTCGCTGATTAATTCGGTAGTCTGAAACTGTGCCTGTGCAATAATCTGGTCTGCTTTTGCACGTGCATCTGCTAAAATTGCTTCTTTATTGCTGATGATTTTCTGATAGCGTTTAATTTCTTCCGGTGTTTTTGCTCGAAGTTCCGCAATCAGTTCTTCAATTTCTTCTTTATTTACAACGATTTTTGTACTGGAAAGTGGTTGAAATTTACAATCAGCAATGTAATCTTCAATATCACTAATAATCTGTTCTATTCTACTGCTCATTTACTTCTCCTTATCCTTTTTTGTTTTGCTCTGAAATTTTTGATAAATACGTTCAATAAATTGTTCCGGAACAAATTTCGAAATATCTCCGCCATAGGATGCAAATTCCTTTACTACGGTTGAGCTTAGATAAGAATAATTCAAATTGCATGTTAAAAATACAGTTTCAATAGATTCATTTTGCACATGATTGCTTTGAGCAATCTGCAATTCATATTCAAAATCTGTTACAGCACGCAAGCCACGTATTATAATCGTCGCATCAATTTTTTTCATGTAATCAACTAATAGGCCATCAAACGATTCTACTCTTACATTAGGCAAACCTTTTGTAACCTCTTTTATCATACTAACACGTTCTTCCAAAGAAAACAATGAATTTTTTGCCTGGTTGCATAATACACCTACCACCAATTCATCTACCATTTTTGAAGAACGCTCTATAATATCCAAATGTCCAAATGTAAGCGGGTCAAAGCTTCCCGGATAGATTGCTCTTTGCATAAAAGTCTCCTTATTTCCGTTGTCAATCGGATATTCGCAATCCGCATTTGCTACTTGCTCATAACCGAATAGCTACTATCGTAGCTTGTCAGATGGAGCTTGATAGCTCCACCTGACACAAAAAATTCCCCCACTTAGTGCTTCGCACTTAAAGTGGATGACTTTTTTGATTTGGTTAAAAATACATGTGCATTCGTCTTGTACTTTTTGTATTTTGTCAATGAAAAACCAATGTCCTCTATATAATCAAAAGAAGTTTCTAATGAGGCTTCCACTACGATAACGGTATCCGGTTTCATAATAGAAGATGTTTGTAAATACATCAGCACATCTTTTTCCAACTCTTTATTATAAGGTGGGTCCATAAAAATGATATCAAATTTATATTTTCCTTCTAAATTATATAAAGCAGAAATCACATCGCTTGCAATCAAAGATGCCTGCTTATCAAATTTTGTAAATTTGATATTTTCTTCAATGCACTTAGCGGCCTTACGATTATTCTCCACAAATACGGCATATTCACTTCCGCGACTTAATGCTTCTAGTCCCATTTGTCCACTTCCTGCAAACAAATCCAAAAAATAAGCACCGGGAATGTCGAATTGCAGCATATTAAATAACGTTTCTTTAATTTGGTCCGAAGTTGGTCTTGTATTTAATCCTTCCGGTGCTCGAAGTGGAAGGCTTCTAGCTGTTCCTGCTATAATTCGCATATGATTCCTTTCTTGAATAGTTTCCTATTCCTAATTATTATCATTTCAAAGAGTATTTGGGCATATATATTTTTTATATCATACGCCTAAATTTCACTCAATTATAGGAGTATCTTATATTTCATTCTCTTTTAACTTACGATATAAAAATTCTAATGCATATTGTGCTGCTTGTTGACGAATTTGGGGTCTGTCACCTTCAAAAATATGTTGTTTGCTATATACTTTGTCGCCTACGACACATCCAAAGCATACACAGCCAACCGGTGTAAGTGCTGTTCCGCCTGTCGGACCTGCCACACCGGTTGTTGCTACTCCACAATATGCCCCTGCTGCCTTTGCAGCACCAATTGCCATCGCTTCGGCTGTTTGTACACTCACGACACCGTATTTTTCAATCAAATCGCGGTCAATTCCAAGATTTTTTACTTTGGCATCAACAGAATATGTAATATAGCCTTCTTCAAAATACGCAGATATACCCGGAATATCACATATATATGCAGAAACCAAACCACCTGTACAGCTTTCTGCTGCAGCTAATTTTATATTTTTCTCAGATAACTGACAAAATAACCCTTGCTTTATATCTTCAAAATTCATACTATTTTATTCTTTCCTTATCCCATTTACATAACACCATGCATGGTTTTCTATTTTTATACTCTAAATCTATAAATATTGAAAATGTGCACAAGTATTTGTTACAACTTTTAGGATTTATTTTGTATCCTTTAATACATCTTTATTTTTAATTACATAATCCACTAAGGAAATAATACTAAGCACTAATGCGATGTATGTAAGGGCAGTTCCCAATATCTGGAATGCAGGAATTGGGAAATTTAAAATCAAAGTAATTACCATAAACATCTGAGATACGGTCTTAAACTTACCCCAATAGCTTGCAGCAATGACAACACCATTATCGGATGCAATCAAACGGAATCCGCTGATAATAAATTCTCTGGCAATAATAATTACGACAATCCATGAAGCAAGCTGTCCTGTTTCTACTAAACAGATAAGAGCAGATGATACTAACAGCTTATCTGCAAGCGGGTCCATAAATTTGCCGAAATTTGTCACCAGATTGTGCTTTCTTGCCAAATAACCATCTAAAAAGTCGGTAAAACTTGCAACAATAAAAATTGCAACTGCAATATAATTTCCATAGCCTTCAAAATAAGGTGCTAAAAGGAAAAAAACAAAAAATGGAATTAAAATAACACGAAAAATTGTCAGTTTGTTTGGTAAATTCATATTCATTTCACTATCTCCTTTATAAAGTATTCTAATTTGTACAACTACAAAGACATTCTTAAGCAATTCACTACTTAACAATCTCTCCTATCAAATCATATTCATAAGCCCCAACTACTTTTACTTTTACAATATCCCCTGTCATAAGTTCCTCCTCTGTCTGGATGAAAATATAGCCATCCACATTCGGAGCATCGCGATATGTTCTGCCAATATAGGCATTTTCATCCGCAACTTTTCCCTCAATAAATGCATAGGTGGTAAGACCAATTAACGTCTCATTCTTGTCAAAAATCACTTCCTCCTGAAGCTCCATAACATCTGCCTGCCAGTCAAGTTTTACTTCTTCTTCAATCTGGTCTTCAAATTCCGCAGCAGGAGTTCCTTCTTCTGGTGAATATGCAAATGCACCAAGACGGTCAAATTCCATATCATTGATAAATTGCATCAATTCTTCATGCATTTCTTGTGTTTCACCCGGAAAACCACAAATTAATGTCGTTCGAAGTGTAATATCAGGAATACGTTCTCTTAAATAATTGATTTTTTCTATCAATTGTGCTTGGTTTGTACGTCTTCCCATACGTCTTAACATCGCATCATTGCAATGCTGAATCGGCATATCCAAATAATGGCATACTTTTTTATTGCGAATCATGGATTCAATTAATTCTTCATAGATTTCTTCCGGATAACAATACATAATACGAATCCAGAAAAGCCCTGCAATTTTATTCAGCTCATCAAGTAGTCTGTGCAGTGATTTTTCTCCATATAAATCTATACCATAAAGGGTTGTTTCCTGTGCTACTAAAATTAATTCTTTCACACCATTTTCTGCTAATTCTTTCGCCTGTGCCACCAAATCTTCCATCGGAACGCTTCGGTAACGTCCACGAATGGACGGAATAATGCAATACGTACAATTCTTATTACAGCCTTCTGCAATTTTTAAATAAGCAAAATGACCGCCTGTTGTAACAGTACGCTTTGTGGTAACTTTTGGAAGTCCTTCTAAGGTATTCATATTTTTATAGAAATTTTTATTTAACGTCACGCGGACTGCTTCTGCAATGGCATCATAAGAATTTGTTCCTAAAATCGCATCAACTTCCGGAATTTCTGTCTTAATTTCATCCTGATAACGCTGTGCCAGACATCCTGTAACAATAAGTGCCTTGCAATTACCTGTCTTTTTATATTCTGCCATTTCCAGAATGGTATTAATGCTTTCTTCTTTTGCATCATTGATAAAGCAGCAGCTATTAATAATAATAATCTCTGCTTCCGTCTCATCATCACACATCACAACGCCTTCGGCTGTCAACATTCCAATCATAAACTCGGAATCTACTAAATTTTTATCACAGCCAAGGGAAATAAATAACAATTTCTTATTCTTCATAAATTTTAAATAGGGTTGCCAGAAGGCAACCCACCATTCCTTTTCTTAGTTCTCGTCCTCAGCCAAAATTTTTACATCGCCACGCATTAATTCTTCTACAGCGATAGATAACGGCTTGTTGCATTTTGGACGTCTTACATCAGTATCTGCACCGTCAATTAACTGACGTGCTCTTTTTGCAGCAGCTAAAACGATAGAATAACGGCTATTTACTACCGGTTCTTCCCCGATTTCAACGTCATTGTTTACTACTTTCATAAGTTCTACATAAGATGGATGGATCATAATTATTCTCCTTTCGAAAAGCTTAAAAGTTCTTTTCTCATATTATTGATAAATTCTATATTGGCTGATATACAATGAGATGCATTTGCTTCCTTATTAGAAACTTTCTGATTGGCAATAATTGTATTGATGCAATTTACGCAATCGTCTAACTCATTGTTAATCACAATATAATCATAATTTTCCACACCCAATGATTCTTCATAGGCACGACTTAGTCTGGCTTCTACGACTTCCTGCGATTCAGTTCCGCGTCCTACCAGACGTTTTTTCAGTTCTGTCGCACTTGGTGCGGTAAGAAACATAAGTGTTGTTTCAGGGAATTTTTCTTTAATTTTTAATGCACCCTGAATTTCTATTTCAAGAATGACATTTTTTCCTGTCAAAAGCTGTTCTTCCACATATTTGCGTGGTGTTCCGTAATAATTGTTTACGTATTTTGCATATTCCACCAGTTCGTCTTTTTCTATCATAGACTCAAATTCATCTTTTGTCACGAAAAAATAATCAATTCCATGTTCTTCGCCCGGTCTTGGTGCTCTTGTTGTTGCAGAAACAGATAATGCGTAGCTGTTACCATATTCATTCATTAGTTTTTTCATTACTGTTCCCTTTCCGGAACCGGAAAAACCGGAAATTACAACCAGAATTCCTTTTGTATTCATATTTACCTCGATTCTTTATTCTATATTCTGAATCTGTTCTCTAACCTTCTCAATATCCGTTTTCAAATTGATACCGGTATCTGAAATTTCAAGACTGTTTGCTTTGGAAAGAATTGTATTTGCCTCACGATTCATTTCCTGTGCAATAAAATCGAGTTTACGTCCACAGCTTCCGCCTTTTTCCAAAGTGTCTTTCGTAGACTGAATATGGCTTCTGAGTCGAACGGTTTCTTCATCCACACAGATTTTATCTGCGAAAATAGTTACTTCCGTAATAATTCTGCTTTCTTCTATCTGACGGTCTCCTAAAAGTTCACGAATCTTATCTTCCAAACGCGTGCGATAATCTTTCATAATAATTGGAGAACGTTCTTCGATAAAGTCTACATATCCTAACATATTATTGAGTTTTTCGCAAAGGTCATTTTTCAAATGTTCGCCTTCACGCATTCTGCTTTCCACAAACTGCTCACATGCACCACGGAGAGTTGTTTCAAGTACACCCCAGAGTTCTTTTTCATCTAAGGACTGTTCTTCCATCACAAACACTTCCGGATAACGTGACAATGTGCTCACACGAATGTCATTGTCCAAATGAAATTGCTCCGCCATGTCATTTAAGTGCTTTAAGTATTCACCTGCCAAAGCCGCATTATACTTCAAAGCAAAATTGTCTTCGCTGTAATCTTCATATGTAATAAACACATCTACTTTGCCTCGTTCGATGTACTCTTTTAAAAGATTACGAATGGAACTTTCAAAAAAGTTCAATTTTTTGGGCATCTTGATATTCACGTCGAGATACCGATGGTTTACGGATTTGAGCTCAACTGTAAATTTGCACTTTTCCGTCACATTTTCACAGCGACCAAACCCTGTCATACTTTTAATCATGCTCATTCCTCGCTCATCGTTACTCACTATGCATTCCTTTGGTAAACACTTGTATGCATAGATAATTTTATTATATATGTAAATTTACGTTTCGTCAAATTTTTGTTTGAATTATTCTGATATTGAAATATTATATTGTTACTGTACACACAGTACTTAGCATTTACTGCTAAGTACGTATGAAAATATGCATTTTGTAAGTAAAAATCAATCAAAACACCCCCTACGAGGTGTGAACTCATGGTGGTGTTTTGATAAGGTA
Source organism: uncultured Lachnobacterium sp. (assembly GCA_937889225.1). Lineage (GTDB taxonomy): Bacteria > Bacillota > Clostridia > Lachnospirales > Lachnospiraceae > Roseburia. The sequence continues at coordinate 26,432 of CALAST010000108.1, forward strand.
ACTTTGGTTATATCCTGTGTTTGCCAATAAAGATATTCTTCCCATGCTTCATCTTGCCATAGTTTTTTCATTAATCCACCTCTATCAGCTCATGTTCTTTCAATGTACTTTTTCCGGAACGTATATCTGCCACACGTCTTTCTAACTCTGTTATATTTTCCTTGCTATAAAAAGGATCAGCAGATAATTCAAATGGAATACGATTCTCCCTTACAACTGTTTTTAAAAAAATATTAATTGCAGTAGACATACTCAATCCAATATCATCAAGGGTTCTTTCTGCACTACGTTTCAATTCATCATCTACACGTAAACTAATCTGTGCCATAAACACCACTCCTTTCTTTAACTCTATTATAAAGTATTTTTATATATTTATGCAAGCATTTTTATATACATTTGATGGTATAAACAATAACTCATTTGCATTATTGTAAAATAAAAACTGTTCCTATTTTATATTTATGTTATAATCTGTAATTGAGCAAATACAAAAAATTGCTCATGTATCATTACTATATTTTAATCACAGCAAAAATTTTTGATATGCTGAATTTTTTATAAAAGGAGAACCAATTATGGCATTAGATGGAATTGTAATTTCCAATTTAGTATACGAATTAAATCAAACGCTTACAAATGCAAGAATCAGCAAAATTGCACAGCCGGAGACGGATGAACTTCTTTTTACCTGCAAAGGGCACAATGGGCAACACCGCCTGGCGATTTCCGCAAGTGCCTCTCTTCCATTTGTATATCTTACAAAAGAAAACAAACCAAGTCCTCTCCAAGCCCCAACTTTTTGCATGGTGCTTCGAAAGCACATCGCAAATGGACGTATTTTACGTGTTTATCAACCGGGATTGGAACGCATTATTCATTTTGAAATTGAACATCTCAATGAATTAGGGGATTTATGCAAAAAAACATTAATTGTAGAATTGATGGGAAAACATTCTAACATTATCTTCTGCAATGAAGACAATACCATTATTGACAGCATTAAGCGAATTTCGAGTGCAACCAGTTCTCTCCGTGAGGTTTTGCCGGGACGAACTTATTTTATTCCGTCTACACAAGGAGAAAAAAGAAATCCATTAGAAGTTTCGCGAGAAGAAGTAGCTTTGGCATTAAAAGAAAAGCCTCTTTCCATTACCAAAGCACTTTATACGACATTTACCGGTATTAGCCCGCTTATTGCCAATGAAATTGCTTATCGTGCAAGCCTTGATGGAGATTCGCCAATCGCATCTCTTTCCGAAAGTGGTCTTTTGCATCTTGCAAATCATTTTTGTTGGTTTATGGAAGATATCAAAGAACATAACTATAAACCGAATATTGTACGAAATGGCAATGAACCTGTTGACTACTCTTCTGTTTTGCTTACGATGTATGAACATTATGAAACAACAGAAACGGATTCCATTTCTGACGTTTTAGAGGGATACTATGCAGAACGAAACGCCTATACCCGTATTCGTCAAAAATCCGTTGATTTGCGAAAAATTGTCTCAACTGCTTTGGAACGAAATACCAAAAAATATGATTTGCAGTTAAAACAATTAAAAGATGCCAATAAAAAAGATAAATATAAATTGTATGGTGAATTGTTACAGGCATTTGGATATGGTATAGAAGAAGGAGAAAAGTTTGCAGAAGTCGAAAATTATTATGACAATAACAATCTTATCAAAATTCCTTTGGATGAAACAATGTCAGCATTGGATAATTCTAAAAAATATTTTGAGAAATATGGAAAGTTAAAACGTACTGCCGAAGCATTACAAACATTAATAGAAGAAACAAAATCTCAAATTGAACATCTGGAATCGATTCAAAATGCACTTGATATTGCAGTTACGTCAGATGATTTAGTTCAGATTAAAGATGAGTTAATGGAATATGGCTTCATTAAAAAACATCGTGGAAACGCTAAGACAAAATCAAAAAGCAAACCATTCCATTATCGTTCTTCCGATGGATATGATATTTATGTTGGGAAAAATAATTATCAGAATGATGAATTATCCTTTAAAATTGCTACCGGAAATGACTGGTGGTTTCATGCAAAAGGCATGGCAGGTTCTCATGTCATCGTAAAAGCAAATAATGAGGAACTTCCTGACCGCACATTTGAAGAAGCAGGACGTCTTGCCGGTTATTATTCCAAAGGACGCGAAAATGATAAAATTGAGATTGATTATCTCCAAAAAAAGAACCTAAAGAAACCTAGCGGGGCTGCTCCGGGATTTGTCGTGTATTATACGAATTATTCACTTGTGATTGAACCGGATATTGCAGGGATTGAACTTGTGGAATCCTAAAAGTCAAGCGGATAACAGCTAAAACAAACTTACAAATAATTCCGGATACGCCTAAATAAGATTGTGCAATGTTTGAAATTTACTCATTTCTAGTTTAAAAATAAGAAAACGTTAAGGTTGTGCGTATTGCTTAATAATAACGAACATTGTATAATTTATAATATCGAAACATATATTTTACTAGGGGGATAATTTATGTATACAATTAACAATTTCACAAACAATGATGATATTAAAACGCTTGATTCCTTAGGTGCATTCACTGTCATCGAATATGAACGTGATTTAAGTGTTACACCAAATAATGCTATGCTGGCGTATTACTGCAATGAAATGAATGTACGTAAACGTCAGGTTATCTGTGACCTTTCCAAGTCCAACGTAACCTTACAGGCTGGTGCAATGCAATGGACAGTTGGAGATGTAAATGCGACTACCGGTATTAAGGGTGTTGGAGATTTCTTTGGAAAAGCAATGCGTGGTTCTGTAACCGGTGAATCCGCAATTAAGCCGGAATATACAGGAACCGGCACTCTTGTTTTAGAACCAACTTATAAACATATTCTTTTAGTTAATGTTGCCGATTGGAATGGTTCTATTGTATTAGATGACGGCTTATTCCTTGCTTGTGAATCCACATTAAAACATAAAGCAGTTATGCGTTCAAATGTTTCTTCCGCAGTTGCAGGCGGCGAAGGATTATTTAACCTTGGCATTCAGGGAAATGGTATTCTTTGTCTGGAATCTTATTGTCCAAAAGAAGAATTGATTGAAATTACATTGAACAATGATGTATTAAAAGTAGATGGCAACTTTGCGATTGCATGGAGTGGCAGCTTAAACTTTACAGTAGAACGTTCCGGAAAGAGCTTGATTGGCTCTGCTGCTTCCGGGGAAGGCTTAGTAAATGTATACCGCGGAACCGGAAAGGTATTGCTTGCACCTGTTAGAGCAGGACTTGTGTAGTATTGATTTTTAAGTGGTTATTACCATAATTATAGGGGACTATCAGGAAATGAAAAATATATACTGATTTTAGTGTAAGATTTTTTGAAAAACACTATATCTTATATATTTCTACTTCTTGACAGTCCCCCTGTTTTGTATTTTCTTAATCAATCGAATATTCGTAATTCGCTTTTGCTACTTACAACTGTTTTCCCCGTTTTGATTACACAATTGCTTCTACAAGCAATTTATCCTTAAAATGAACTAATTTTACGCCTGTTTCTTTCTGCTTATTAAAACTAAATGTGAGCATATACCCTTTTTTCAATCCATAGTAATCCAAATAATCAGAAAGTTGTTCTTCTCCGCTTTGATTATAAGCATCTCCATGCCATATTTTCAGTTCGATAATAAATTGTTCTCCTTTATAATCAACAATTACATCAGTTCGTTTGGAATCTCTCGTTTGTGCTTCGATATAATAATTACCAACTCCATTGATAATCGGTCTGAGATAAAGAAGAAATAGCTTACGACCTTCACTTTCAATGAATTTCTCATCCCTATCACCATAAATATCTGTATAATGCAACACAAACTTTCTTAAAATATGTTCCATATCGAGTTTTCCATGTTGAATGAATTGATTTTTATCTTTCATTCCGGCTTCATAGGAATTTGTATTTTGCGATTCATTTGTTGATAAAAACAAATTATATAAGCGTGTTTCAAAAATACGATTTGCAATTGCAACTAATCCATTTTGATTCTTTATAAAGCCAAACATTTTCGCACGTTCTATAATAGGATTATCCGTATTATAAAGCATATGTTTTCCTGTAAATAAAACATCAGATATTAATGTTTTTAATTCTTCATTTTCTTCTATATGATTTGTCAATGAATCAAATAATGTATTTTTTTCACTATATAATAACTTTAATGCTTCAATAAAACCATTTTTCGTCCATGCCTCTTGTTTCGAAAATTGTATAGAAATTTTTTCATCTATAAGTTTACAAATTCGTGATACTAAAAAGGGATATCCCGAAGTATAGTCAAACAATAACTTTGCCATTTCTGAAATATCCATACCGGTATGATAATCATGTTCATATTCTTGCAACATACCTATAATTCCCATCTCCGACAAGCTCATATCAATATCAAAATCTGCTGCAATATTCCACGGACTATTTGTTTTGTGTGAATCTTCCGGTCGTAATTTACGTTTTAAATTTTTAATGTCATATACTCCTGCTAAAATGACAGAATGAAATGTTGCCTGCTCATCTCTTTCTAAATATCCACCGCGTAATTGACTAAGAAAATCAAGAAAAACCTGATGATTGCTTGCACTATCTACTTCATCAATCATTAGTATCATTGGTTTTGGAGAAACTTCACAGATTTCGCTTAAACAATCGAATAGAATCACCAAATCCAATTTGTCCGGTGTTTTTTCACATAAAAGTTTTAAGGCATTTATTTTTGTTTCCATAATAGCACTCCTATCTGCATCCGCTAAATTTAGCTTTTTTAAGAATGCTTCTGTGAAAGCAATTGAGAAAGTCGTTTCATTCTCAAATTTTTTTGTGCTCATCTGACGTTGGAAGTCTAATGAAACTACGATATAATCATTTGCAAGAAAATTTTTTAATCCTGCGAGTGTTGTTGTCTTGCCATACTGTCGGGCTCTGTTTATTACAAAATATGCTCCCTCGTCAACTAAAACTTTGATTTCTTTTAAACGTTCCTTAATATCAACCATATAGTGACAGTCAGGCTTGCATAATCCTGTTGTATTAAATTTTTTCATAAATTTTTCAGATTGCGGTGAGATGAACAACCATTACTCCTTTCTCTTAAAAATTTGACCATTTCAATATCTCAAATTCAAACGTGACTCAAATACATCTTTATTATCCAATCCTAAATTCAGAAGAAATTGCACCATCGCCCGAACCTGCATTGTCCCTTTTCCTAGAGGTGCAAGTGTTATAGAGGAAAATGCAGGAAAATTGTGTTCCATAAGCAACGGAACCATAATATAAGGAATTAACATGTTCCCTTTTTGCCGATAATGGACTTTTTGATTTTTCCCCTCAAAAATCAAACGATATTCCTGTTCTGCTGCATACAGTTCATCTTTCATTGCCATTCCATAATAAGAAACAAGTTTCGCAATGGAATACGACATAATAAAAATTTGCTGTTCGTCCAATGCATCTAAGCATTCTGGTAATTCTTCTACTTTAATATCAGTTCTTTCAAAGAAATGATTAAATACATCAAAGATAGCCGTTCTTATGACAGACTTTTGTTCACTGGTTGTATAAAAGACTTCTCCTGCATAAACCATTTTGGGTGAATCTCCATTTTGCAGCAGATATGGTTTCAAGCCCATACTGCAACCATAGTTAGCAAACTCTGTCCATAATGTTAGATTATCCCGTATTTTTGAGAAAGAAATTACATAATAACTGTTTTTCAATTCTGCGGATACGCTTTTTACGGTAATCATAGCCATTGATACATGATAAATGAATCTCTCTAAATGTTTGCTTCCATGAAAATCTTCCTTCAAAACTTCTAATAGTAACTTGTCGACAAATTGAAATTCATCCATATCATTGAGATAATGATATTCTGTTGCATGGAAGCATTCTCCCTCTAAAATTTTTTGCAAGGAATCTAAAGAAGTGTAATGATATAAGACTTCATCGGGTGTTATATCTGCTATATGAAAAGCGCCAAAATCAATGGCTTCACGTAATTCTTTTTCTTTTACTTCAAAGGTATCGTTATTTATAGGTTGTGGCATGTTTTTCTCCGAATATTTTAAATTATAATACAAAAAAGATGTAAGCCATATTTGCTTACATCTTAATTTTAGCATATTTGATTTTTAGTGACAATCATTCTGAAATCTTATCGCTAAAAATTTTCAAAACCAAGTTCTTTCGTCCAAGCAATGCAAGAAAGTTTTTTCACATACAACAGAAACTATCATTATCACAAAAAACTCTCCTGTTCTATTCCTTTTGTTTTTTTACAAATCATATCTATTAAATCCTGCAATAATGGTTCTTGTACCATTTGTAATTTTTTTAATTTTGTCGTTTCTATCGCTATAGCGTGTGTTTCATATTTTTGAAACTGTTCTACTGACATTTGATATGGCTGTAATTTCGGAAAAATTTGTTTTCTAATATATTGGAAAATGCGTACTCCACCATAATCCAAATCTCCTGTGTGAAAATATTCCACAGAATCACCTAATACATTTTCTAATTTTTTTAAAAATTCCTTTTCTAATGGTGAAAAAAATCCATGACTAAATAAAAGCAACGTACCTTCTTCATAAGGCATGGATATAAAATTGGCTTTATTTTCAACAGATATTATCTTTTTTATCGCTTGTTGTTCTGCAGGTTGTGCTTTTTTTAGAGTTTCCGAGTTTAATACTGTTCCACAAGTAAATACAGATAAATCTATTTCTTTTTTATCCAAAAGAATGCGAAGACTTCCTTTTAATGCCAGTTCTTGGCTATATGTATCCAAAAACAATTGCTCATAAATTTGATATTCTTCCATTTCTTCATCCACTTGCGGATGATATCTTTTTGCAATGGAAAATATTTTTGTTTTTAATTTTTCTTCAAATATCTTGGAATTACCCAGATACTGTGAGCTAAACGTTCTAACGTACATGGGAAATTCTAATTTTTCAATAGCCAAAAGACAATGAAACAGCAATTCATCCATTTCTGAAGTTTCTTTTTCTTTTCCTTTTTCAGCTTCCACAATACGTTGTGCATAATATTCTTTTATCCAATCCGATTGTACACTTTCCTGATACACACGAAGTTGTTCGCTCTTTTGATGGCTTAAAACAAATTTTGATTTCCTATTTGAAATTTCATAAAAATTCGATATTTGTTCTAACGAATAACTGATTTTTTCAATGTCATTCCCTACTGAAATCCATCTTATTTTTATCAAACCATACTTTGCAAGCCATTGTGCCTCTTTTACAATACATTCTTTTCCCGTAAAAAGCTCGTCTGTATGAAAAAATTCTTCTCTTTTTCCATATCCCTGATAGCTTCCTTGCTCCAACAGCTTTTGTAAAGTGTCATAATCCTCTTGCTGAATTTTTATCGTTCTGTTTCCACTTTGTTTCTCTTTCCAATCCGTACTACTTTTTTCGTATTTATCCAATATCTTATTTACAAGATAATTATTTTTCACTTTACTTCTCCCTATTCTTCACCTAACAGTTCTTCTTTCATCTGCTCAAATTCTTTTCGTTCAAATTCTTGAATAGAAATCGCTCGTTTATTTGGATTTGCAAATACAAATACTTTATCTACTGTTTCCAAGTAATTTTGTATTTTATCATTTGTTGCACTAATAATGGCTTGAAAACCAAGTCCTCGCATCAGCGAAATACAACTTGCAACTTTTTCCGCATCCATTTTAGAAAAGGCTTCATCCAATATTACCAAGCGAATCGTTGGATTTCTCTGTAAACCCGGTCGCAAATCAATTTTATACGCCTGTGCAAAACTTGCCAAAAGTGCTACATAAAGTGGATTCTGTCCTTCTCCACCGGAATTTTTGCTAATCATCTGACTTAAACGGATTTTTATTGCATCATCTTCATTTTGAATGATTTGGTGCATATCAAATCTAAGATATGTGCGATAATCCGCATACTTAGCCATATTTCGCTTTGCCTGTTCCATTTCTTCCATTGTAGCATTTACAGGTGGAATAAAAATTTGAATCAATTCGTTTATCTTTGCACTATAACTCTTTTCATGTTCCATCGTAAAAAGATTTAATTGATTATCAAATCCAATATCTAAATCAGATGGGTTAATTTCTAAAGCTTCATCCATAAACATATCATAATATTCGCCATCCGGTCCTTTATTTTTGCCAATATAGAACTGATATTTATCCTTGCCAAAATCTAATTTACTGATAATACGGTTCAGTTCATCTTTTCGATCTATAGCATCTGTAATTGCACTATGAATTTTACATATAAAATCCTCTTTAAAATGAAGCACCGCTGTTTTTGCCTGTTCTTCAGCACGTTTTTTGTATTCTTCCAAATTCTTACAATTTAAACGTTCATAGAGCTCTTGATATTGCTCATTTGTTTCTTTTGTCAATTCAAAATCACGATTTGGATAAGCTTTTAAATAAACAGAACGAAGTTCAAACAGTTCATCTTTATATGTGTTTTGTTTTGTTTGAATCATTTCTACTTCTTTTTGACATTCTGTTTTTAATTGTTCATATGTTATATTCTGTTTTTCTTCAAGAAAGGTTACAAACGCTATTTCGTATTCTTCCTGCTCTATAAAATTCTTTTCCTTTTCTTTCAGCTGTTCGTTATATAAAACAATCTTTTCTTTTTCTTTTTTTATTTCTTCTTCTAATTTTATTTTATGCCCTTCTATGCTTCGTCTTGCTTCTTCTTCTTTTCGAATGGATGCTTCTAAGGCATCCTTTTGTTTTTCTAATTGTTCCACATCTTGGTAATTTTCCATTTCCAAACGTTTCGTAATCCGTGCCTTTTCTTTTTCCTTTCCTTTTATACCATCCATTTCCTGTTGAAGACGCAAATATTCTTCCACATCTAAAGATAATGATTCCAATTTCAAAATCTGCTCCGATTTGCGAATCGTATCTTGAAATGGTTCCATTTTTTCCGTTAATTTTCGAATTTCTCCCTGTAAAAGACGAATACGCTGTGTCAAACTGTTTTTTCCAATATACGCATATCTTGTATAATTTGCAGGATTGATATGTTGGATACGATAACTGTGATACAATACACAATTACTCGTAATACCAATTTTACAATTTCGAAGTTCTTCGACAGATGCACACTTAACAACTTTGCCAAGCAAAAAGTCAATATATGCTTGTGCATAATTTTTCTTTGCCACTACTTCTTTTGACAATGCATGTTCCAATACAGTATGTCTGTCTTTCATTAAACGTTCCGTATCAATTACACCATAGCGATAAAATTTTTTCGAATCCATCTGTTCATAAATATCCATTGCCAGTTTCGCATACTTTGGTTCTACCATAATACCTAATTTCTGATTGTTCAGATAGCCCTCAACTGCATTTCGCCATGTTTCATTTTTTATATCCAACAAATCAGCAAAAATTTCTACCGAAATCATTTTTCCGGTTTCTTCATACAGACGATTCTGTATACTTCTTCGTAATTCCTCCAATTCTTTTGGATATGCCTTTTCTCCTTGTTTTAATTGCGTTAGTTCTTTCTCTAAGTCTTTCTTCTGTTTTTCTAAATCATGTAATTGATTTTTGGACTCTCGACGTTCTTCTTCTGTTTCGTCTTTTAGTTCTGTAAGTTTCTTTTGTAAACGAATTAGTTGTTCTTTTGTAATCGTGCCTTTTTGAAAATCTTCAATATCCCAAAGTGTTTGTGGCGATACAATTTCCACATCCTCCCATGCATTTAAATTTTTTGCATATTGTTGCCATCTTGCACTACTTTGATTGAGTTTTTCAATCCATTCATTCAGCGATATTAAATCTTTACGTAAATGTTCATAATCACTTCCTGCAATCTGTCCGATTAATCTATCTCGATTTTCACGTATTTGCAGAATACCTTCTGCTTTTTTCAAAATATTATTGTTTACAATTTCTAACTGTTTTTGTAATTCCTTTTCTTTGTTCAAACTAAAAGAAATCTGCTCTTTTTGTGAAAGAATTTCTATTTTATCTCGATAATACAACATCTGCTGTCCTTTTTCTTTTTCTTCCAAAACAAGTTCATACTGCTTACAAATTTCTCCTAATTTTTTAATTTCCTGACAGGTTTCCTCTAACTTTTTACGCATGCGTCCATATTCCATAACACTCTGCTGCATATCTTCAATATGAATGTCCTGTTCCATACAGATATATTCTTTTACAAATTCTTCCAACTTAATATTCATACGAAATGGAATTGCCCGTTTAAATAAACGTGGAAACTTGTCCTTATCTAAACCACCTAAATAAATATCATATAATTGTTTTCGAAAACGCTCATTATGCGATCCATAATAACAATGTTCTTTATCGAAATTTTGGTTCAACCATTTTTTGACTTCATCTATCGTTTTTGGACGATGCTCCATACGATAATAATCTTGTGGCATGGCACTTTTATGCCAAAAAAACATTCTGCTAATCTCATTTGTCGCTGTTTCTACATCAAATACAACTCCCACACATTGATAAATGTCTTTTTGTGTATCTTTTAGTTCTAAAACTATCGTACTCGAAAAATTTTGATTTCGTAAATACGAAAATTTATTGTCATCTCCTATTGTTACCATGCCTCGCAAATACTCAATCAAACTTCGGTCCGAATCATCTGTTGCAGCTTTATTAAAAAAACGTCTTCCATCCGTATCCGCATAAAGCACAATCTGCATCGCATCAATTAACGTAGATTTTCCACTTCCTGAATGTCCCGTAAAAAAATTAATCCCTTCACTAAGCGGAATTACTTTTTGTTGTATATAATGCCAATTATTCAGGCAAATTTTTGTCAATGCTTCAAATCTCGGATTTACTGCCATCTTTTGTTTCGCCTTCCTCTCCAAAATCTTTTAATAATGCCCTTACATCATCCCCCATCAGCAATACATTGACGGTTGGATATACTATAATTTTACTATATCCATCTATTGCATCCATGGAATCTTGTAACGTAATAACTTGATATTTTTTCAACAATGCTAACACTTCTTTTATTCTTGTCATCGTTGGTTCTTTTTCCAACAATCCATATATATTCAACTTTTCATGAATTGTACCAATGGTTGTTACCACATGAACGGAAGAAGATACTTCTGCCATTTGCTCGTCATAAATCAACTTTAAAATAAGCACATACAATGTTGCAAGTCTTGATAATCTGTCCCCCATTACTTGCTCGCCTCTTAAATAAATCATACCAAGCTGTGCATGTTCCACAACTTCAATCTCCATAATCGCAAAATATGTCTTGATAAATTCTAAATGCTTATCGCAATCATAAAATGCCTTATTGATAACGTATCTCTTCGTTCTTTTATCATAAACATATTCTAACAAAAAAGTTTGCTTATATAAGCAGGTAATGAGTTCTCTGACTTTTTTCTGCTCATCTTCGGTTAAATTTTCATAATATTCTATCATTTGCATCCCTATTCTTTCTTCTATTTCTATTTATAAGAAAACGTAATTTCCGGATAAATATATTTACCATTATCTATCATGTTTTCTCCAATTTTCGCTATACCAAACGAACTATTTTTTCGCATAGATTGGTCATATGCTAATACCAACTTTTCAAATGCTTCTTCACTATCTATCGTTTCTTTTGTTACTGCAAAATAACCATTTTTCATATGTTCTGTTACAAAATGCTCAATTTGTTGTCGGCTATAACGTTTTTTCATTTTATTTAATTTTAAAATATCTTCTTTGGATAATTCTTCTATCACTTCTTCCTCTGTTACCAATGCATCCTTAAAATTCGCTTTCGTTTTTTTACGTTTATAAAATGATTTTTTAGATAAAATAGATGGATATGAAAAATTAATAATTTGACTTACTTGTTGTATTTTTTCTTCTGTTCCACTTTTTGTATCTTCTGCCATGTTGTTTAACAACTGAATCACAAGACCCTTCATATTGTCTTCCGTATTTAGCAAATAATTCAATCGGGTTACTGTCGCACGAAGATAACGTATATGTTCCCTATCCATATTGATAATGCGATGCTCAATATCCGAAAATCCCTTTTCTATCAAATCCAACTGTTCACAAATATCATCTATGGTTAAATCTATACCTCGAAGCTGTTTATTTTTTTGACAGACTGCATATAGCCACTTTGTATTCTGTCTCATTTCCTGCAATAATTTTTTAATATCTGCTTTATATAGATAAAAATTATCTGAAGTCTTTAAGATATGATATTTTTTCTGCACAATTTCTTCTACATACCCATCCAAATGCTCTTTTAATAAATCGCCATAATTATCCTGCTTCAATAAGCTTTCAAAAAATTTATCAATGTTATGCAACATATCTTGTAAAGATTTATTCAATTTTCTAGTATTGATAAGTGCGGTTTTTAACAACCCGATATTTGCTCTTGGGTCATTGCGAAAAGAAAATAAGATAGCATAGACATTTTGAATATATACTTGTGTCTCATCCTCATCATCCCATGCCAAATGGGAAAATGCGTCTACAAAAACAGCGGCATAGTCTGGAATTACAATATATGTGACCATATTGTTGTAATCTTCTACTTTGCGAAGCCATTGACTTTTCAGCAACCAATTTAAAATTCTGGTCGCGGTTGGCTCTAACGCCTCAAATTCTTCTTCTGATTCCTCATCCTCCAGTACAACTTTATTTTTGGAAAAATAATCACTTAGTGTCGCTATACAAATTTCCTTACTGAGAAAATAATTGCTGTACTGATATTCTTCATTAATCTGCAATAATGCATCAATATATATCTGTCGATTCCTTGAACGAAATAATGCCCAAAATGAATCCGGAATTTCTAAAAATTGATTTATCAAAAGGTACTCCTTCCTATTTGTATATTTTTAATACATAGTTATATTTCTATATATCATAACATATCTTTTATTTTATAATAACTACTTTCTTAATCACAGCTTTGCTTCTTGCAGAAAATCAGCCCAAATGTCATTCCCAATACACTATTTATAGCAAGCTGATTACAGTTTTATTTTAATATAGTTCGTTTTTGGGAATATGGCTAAAAATTTTCAAAACCAAGTTCTTTCGCTTTTATCATAAATTCTTCTTTTGAAAGCTTTGATTTTTTTAATGCAACTTCAAAAGAAATCGTTCCATCAGAAAGAAATTCACAAATACTTTGAAAGATGCCAAGTTCGTAACCTTCTTCCCGTCCCTGTTCACGTCCTTCTTCTATCAATCCGTTTCGATACACTTCTTCATTAAATTCTGTTAAGCAGTTTCCCATGACATCACTCCTTTGCTTCTTCAGAAATTCCGCCAAAATATCATTCTCAATACATTCATTTATAGCAAGTTCTACCGCTTCCTTTATAGTGGCTGTTTTTCCTTTATAATATTTTATCTTTTGAATAAATGCCATATAATCGGAAAGTACCTTACATTTCGAAAGAAGTTCTTCATTTTTTCCTTGATTTAGATTAATCATCGTGGCTGTCCATTCAAACTCTGCATTTACATCTTTATGCATAAATGCATCGGATAAGTGAAGTTTTTGAATTGGTTTTTTATTCGTAGCTCCATTGTAAAATACAATGTATTGCGGTGTTGGCAATTTTACCAATTTAGAACCATGAATATTTAAACCTCGTTCATCAATGTAGGTGTTATACAAGTTTCCATAATACATCAAGCCTCGGATTGGCATGTTTGGGTTAAATGTACTCTGTTGTTCCCACAAGGATAAATAGCTGTCCACTAAAAAAGATACATCATTCTTCATTTTGATATAAACCGCATCTTCAATCGTTGTGATTTCCACATCCTCTGTGTTTGTGTAATTTGTATTATTTAATGCATTGTATAAAGATAAAATATTATGTTTATTTTTTTCATCTCCAAATAGTAAGCAGAATAATCTGTCTTTGTGTTTTCGATTTATGGAGATGGTTTCGTTTGTATTACTCATGTTTGCTTTCCTCTCTTTGTTGTAATCAAATCTTCATCTTATCAAAAACAGGGAAAGCGGTTGGCAATCCCTGTTTTCGAAAGAAAAGGGATTACCCCTATATAATTATTTTAACTAATTTCTTATGTTCAAATTTTTATAGAACGCCATATAGAAAAGTAAGTTTACTTATAAATAAGACTTAAGAACAAGTCTTGAAAAAATAGTTCAGAACGAACTTTTGTGCAAATAGAACATGCACAGATAGAAAAAGACGTCAGTCTATGACTACTTACGTCTTTATTTTAGCATATTTTATTTTGGACAACAACAATATAATTTTAAATTATACTATAAAAAGTTACCGCATATTTTTATATTGCAAACAACTTTAAAGTTCTTTTTCTTTTATTATTCGAACCTTTAACGGCTCAGACATTTTCGCTTTCCACTTTCTTCTTTCGTTACTGTACACTCCGTATCCAGTAACGAGTAAAAATCCATGCTAAATTTACTTCGCAAATGGATTTTTACTTGCAAAATTTATGTTTTCATACGTACTTAGCAGTAAATGCTAAGTACTGTGTGTACAGTAACCTTCTTTCTTCAAAATGTATCCAAATCTCTCTCATATCTTTTAAAAAAATTTTTATTGTGCTATACTCATTCTAGCATATAAAGAAAAAACACTTTATTATTATAAAAAAAATAATATGCATATAGAAAGGCAAAAAGTTTATGCTATATTTATGTACAGAGGATTCTGTATCCGGAATAAAATTTTGGAAATTTATATGTGCAAATTTATTTCAGAATATAGAAATCATAGATTTAGGTAAAAATAGTAATAATACAAAATTAGCAGATTTTGTATGTGGACTTACAGACAAAGAAAATACATATTTAATATGTTATGATATAGCATTTGATAATATGGAAGTAATGAATACCTATAGTCAGATAATTCAATATATAAAAACAAATAATATGACAAACATAAAACTATTGGATATCATATCATTTGAATATGCATTATTAAGTTTTTCGGAATTGGAAAATTGGTGCTTTGCAACCGTGGATGAATTTAGAGAAAAACGAAAAGAATTTTTAGAATGCAGAAAGATATTATTAAACACAGATGATTTAATAGATTATAGAGAATTATCTGAAATAAAAAAATTTGTAGAAAAACATCCCAAAGCAAGTACTATAGAAAGAGTATGTTCAAGACTACTCTTTCAAATAACCAGAAATACAGGATTTGTAGTAGATAAAGGTATAATTGGAGATTGTTGGTGTAAAAACTGCTGTTTATTAGAAAGAGAAGATGATGATAAATGTGGACTTGAAGAAAAAGGCTTTTTGACAAATGCCTTAAAAGCACTCGTAATATTTGAGAAAAGTTGCTTAAAAGAGAGTTTTGCAAGATTAGGTATAGAAGTAAAATCTTCTATAAAAAATGAAATAATCTTCGAAAACCAAAAGCAGAATGGAGATAGTATATATGATGAATTTATATCTGACTAAGCCTGAATCCGTTGTAAATGCAAATGATAGTTTTTTTAATAAATATACATTTGGAAAATTAGATTATAATCAGGCAAAAAATATTATTATGCATATAGATGGCGTAGAATTAACAAAAGACTTCAAAATCAAATCACAATTTACCGCAGGAGAACTTGATTTATCTAAATTATCTACAGGATGTAAAACTATTCTTAATATAGTAACCTATCCTGATAAAATATTTAATGCTATAGAATGCGGATTAAATGCTTTGAACGTAATATATAGAATTAGTATAGGAAATATGTATACAAAAGAACTACTTACATCTATTACAGAAAATATCGAATGTGATATATTAGTAAAATCTGAAAAAGAACAAAAGAACTTTAAAGATACAAAATCTATGAGAAATTGGTATATAGGAGAATATAAAAATGAAGATAAAACCTGTAATCACGAATAAATATCAATCAAAATATTTAAATATAACATTAGATTTTGACTTAAACACCAATTTAATATTAATATCAGGAGATTCAGGAATTGGAAAGTCTTTTGTATGGCAGATATTTGATAATGACCGAGATTTAGATGATAACTTGGAAACTTTAAATTATAAAGATATAAAAGATGTAAATGTAAAAATTAAAGGATATACCAATAAATTGGTAATTATAGATAATGCGGATATATTATTAGATGATGAAATAAGAAAATACATTGCCTTTGATACAACAAATCAATATATCATATTTGGAAGAAATCCGGAGTATCTGTATTTAACAAAAGCAAATTGTAAAGAGTTGGTTATTAAAGATGATATGATTAAATTAGAAGATATGTTTCAGTTATAAAAAATCATAAATCACTTGAAAAAACTAAAGTTTTTATTTACAAAAATCTAAAATATTATTGTTTTATTTCAGCATAACCTTTGCTATAATAAATGAAATGGACTGAGAGAAAGGGTACAGAAATGGGCGTTTATTTAAATCCGGGCAATGATGCGTTTCGCATGTCGGTGAATGATGATATTTATGTAGATAAAACAGGATTGATTTCTTTTGTTAACAGCAGAATTGACAAAAATAAGCGATTTATTTGTGTAAGTCGTCCTCGACGTTTTGGCAAGTCAATGGCCGCACAAATGATTTCTGCCTATTATGACAGAGAATGTAATTCAAAAGAATTATTTCATAATCTGGATATTTCAAAAGATCCATCTTTTGAAAAACATCTTAATGCTTATGATGTGTTTTTCTTAAATATTCAGCAATTTCTAAGCGGAGCCGGTTCCGAAAATAATCTGGTGACTTATTTACAGAACGAAATTCTGAAAGAAGTCAAGATGATATATTCCGAACATATTTCAGAAGATGAAACACGGCTATCTTCTGCACTTGCAACTATTTTTTCAAAACAAACCAGAAAAAATAAAGGATTCGTTTTTATAATAGACGAGTGGGATTGTGTTTTTCGAGAATGTAAAGAGAATCATAAGGCACAAAAGACATATCTTGATTTTTTAAAGGATTTATTTAAAGACAGAACCTACGTAAAAGCTGCGTATATGACAGGCATTCTTCCAATAAAGAAGTATGGAACACATTCTGCATTAAATATTTTCGATGAGTTTTCCATGACGAAACCAGGAAGAATTGCGGAATATGTGGGTTTTACAGAAATGGAAGTTAAAAAGCTTTGTGATGATTACCATTTGGATTTTGCTGAGGCAAAAAGATGGTATGACGGTTATCGTTTTAAACATGCTGCACATATATATAACCCAAAATCCATTGTGGATGCATTAGTAGAAGAAGATTTTAGAAGTTACTGGACAAGCACAGAAACATATGAAGCCCTTCAGATTTATATAGAGCTGGATATGTATGGTTTGAGAGAAGCCATTGTTTCTATGCTCAGTAACTCAAGTCTGGAAATTGATACAGGTGCATTTCAAAATGATATGACATCATTTAAAAGCAGGGATGATGTTTTGACTCTTCTTGTTCATTTAGGTTATCTGGCATTTGATGAAGAAAGACAGTCTGTGTTTATTCCCAATAAAGAAATACGTGGTGAATTTATTAGAGCAATCAAAAACGGGGAACGTCCTGAGATGGTAAAAGCAATTCAGCAGTCCGAACGATTGATAGAAGCCACTATCCGTATGGATGAAGCAGAGGTTGCAAGGTTGATAGAAGAAGTCCATAGTGCGAATACTTCTCCAAATTTTTATAATAATGAACAGGCACTTCGAAGCGTGATACAGTTAGCTTATATTAGTCGTATGGATGACTATGTAACGATTCACGAGCTGCCAAGCGGTTTAGGATATGCAGATTTGTTATTTTTACCACGTAAGCATTCGAAAAAACCTGCGATGTTGATTGAGCTAAAATGGAATAAATCTGCAGATGGAGCGATTGCACAAATCAAGAATAAAAAATATATGGAAGCCATTGTTAATTATGGTGGAGAGATTCTTTTTGTGGGAATCAATTATAATAAAGAATCAAAGGTTCATGAGTGTGTAATTGAAAAGTGTTTTATTTGAGAGAATTGGATACAACAAATCAATATATCCTATTTGGAAGAAATCCTGAGTATTTGTATTTAACAAAGGAAAATTGGTAAGTGCTTCCAATGATGTTGTAGACAGTATAACAGAGAAGCTGTGATACTGCACTACGTCATCATTGGAAGCACTTACAATTATATTAGCTTTGATAAGCGTTACAATAAAATTCTTTGTACCACTCTGCAAACTTCCGCAACCCATCACGCAAACTTGTATTTGGCTTAAATCCAAAGTCGTGTTCTAATGGCGAGGTATCCGCATAGGTTATAGGCACATCGCCCGGCTGCATTGGTACAAGTTCTTTGTGTGCTTCAAAATCATAATCCTCCGGCAATACTTTGGCACGAATGAGTTCTTGCTGTAAAATATTCACAAAATCCAGTAAATTTTCCGGTTGATTGTTCCCGATATTATAAACTGCGTATGGTGGAATTGGCAAACCATCCTCTCCTATCATTTTTTCAGGAGCTTTTTGCATAACACGAATTACGCCCTCCACAATATCATCTACATATCTAAAATTAAATAAAAACTTATAGAATACTAATGAATCAACCAAATTGATTATAGAAAAAAGCGATTCCTATAGTATCAATCTTTTCAGCATAATAATCAACTAATGTATTGAACGTGATGTAGCAATTGCAATCAATATTCCACATTCTTGACATTTTTTAAGTATTTCTAGTGAATATTCAGAAACATCTCCATTATCATGTAAAAGAGTTTTATCTAAATCTAATGCAATTATGTTAACATCCATTATTATTCGTTCTCCTTGATTCTATCAACATACAAAATTATTTTCTTATATACTCCATAAATTTTTCTTTATTTTCTAATGCACTTGTTGTCGGTCTTCCCAAATTTTTTCGTGCACCTATGGAACACATAACTTCAATAAAGGTTAATTCATTCCTCTCTTTTGCTAGTATTAATTCATTATCCAACTCTTTAAAACTATGAACCGTTACTACATTTGGATAACCACATGATTTCGCAATCCCACACATATCAGCATTTAAGGCAACTGTTGGCATTCCACCGACTGTCTCATGTGCCCCATTATTTATAAGGATATGCACAAGATTATTTGGTTGATAAGAACCTATCACCGCCATCGCACCCATATGCATTAAAGCAGCTCCATCTCCATCAATACACCAAATTTTCCTATTCGGTTGATGGATAGAAACTCCTAATGCAATGGAAGAACTATGTCCCATAGAACCAACCGTCAAGAAATCATATTTATGACTTTGTTCATTCGCTTCTCTTGCTTCAAATAGTTCTCGACTGGCTTTTCCTGTCGTTGAAATAATTGGGTCTTCTCCTGTTACCTGAATGATATGCTTAATAATATCTTCACGAAGCATTTTATTTTTGTTTTGATAAGATACTTTACTGTCATAGGATAATGCTCCTTTTCGAATTACAAAGGCCACATTTTTCCCCTTTACAAGAGTATTTTTATACGATTTCATTACATCTTGAAGTTCTTCTACTGTTGTATCTTTTCCCACAATAAAAGTTTCTATTCCCATATCTTCTAATAGTCTTAAGGTTATTTCACCTTGATAAATATGCTGTGGCTCGTCATGAATTCCAGGCTCTCCTCTCCAACCAATCACAAAAATACATGGAATCGTATACACTTTATCATTTAAAAGTGATGCAACCGGATTAATTACATTTCCTTCTCCACTATTTTGCATATAAACAACTGGAATTTTTCCTGTTGCAAGATGATATCCGGCAGCAATAGCTGTACAATTTCCTTCATTTGCCGCAATAATATGATGTTTTGGGTCTGTGCCGTATGTAGCCATTAAATAATCACATAATGGTTTTAACTGTGAATCCGGTACTCCTGTAAAAAAATCTGCACCTATTGTTTCAATAAAATGTTCTACTTTCACTTTATAATCTCCTCATATATAGATTTTATGGCTTCTGTATCCAAGTTAACCGGATTATTTTTTAATCTGACAGGATTAACTGATACACTCAATAATTCGATATCTTCTTCTCTATTTTCAGAAACAGGTGTTGTCATCTCCAATTTTTCCATCAAATCCTCAAACCAAGATACATCCACAACAATTTTATCAAAAATATCACTTAAATATTCTTGTCCCCTATTATCTATACATTTTTCCATATGACTTAACATATACCGCCAGACTACTGGAAGACAAACTGCTACAGCATGTCCATGAGGAAACCCATATATAGAAGTTATTTTATAACTCATGGCATGAGCTGCCGTTGTTGCTGTAATATTGATTGCACGACCTGCATAGTTTGCTGCTTCCATAATTTTTTCAGCCGACTCTAATGTATTATCTTTTATATATTCTTCCCAATTTTCTTTTATAAGTTCTATAGCTTTACGACTATATTCCTTGCTTTCGTCCGTACTATTAACAGACCACCATGATTCAATACCTTGGCAAAGAGCATCCAACATAGTACATTTCTTTTGATAAACAGGCAAAGTCTTTAATACCGACGGCTCAAGAACTGCAATATTAGGAACAATACTCGGATGAGAGATAGACTGCTTTAATCCCTCATAATAAATAACTGCATGACAGGTTGATTCTGACCCGGTTCCTGCTGTGGTTGGTATGGCGATAAGTGGAATCTCTGAATCAAACATTTTTTGTTGTAAATAATGAACAGAATGATTCATCTTAGAATATAACTTAATACATTTTGCTACATCAATAGCACTACCACCACCAACTGCAACTATTAATTCACACGCATTATCATTAAATATCTTAACACCCTCTACCACCTGTTCATATAATGGATTCGGAGTAAAATCTGAAAATACAATATGAGAAGTATTTTCAAAAAAAGTCTTAATATCTAAAAATGAATAAGAACTATCCTTTACAAGCAAAAACTTTTTTCCTGCTATATCTTCTTTTATACTTTCAATGCCTTTTACAATTCTTTGGTTCATTCTGTGCCTTTCTTTAATTATAGTTACATTCTATATTTTTGTTTTTTAACTATTCTTCCGGAATCAGATTAATAATCTCTTTAATCGGCATACAAACATCATCGCACTCTTTTGCTCTATGATTTTCGAGAATAAGTTTGGCTGCATTCTGCATTGCCGGAAAACTGGTTCTTGTGAGCTGATTGGCATAAATGATTACATTTGCTCCAAGTTCTTTCCATTCTTCTTCATAAATCGTATTAAAAGAAGTTGGGACAAGAACAATTGGTGTAACCGCATCTTTTTCACGGAATTTTTGAATAAATTCCTTAATCTCAGAAGGGTCTTTTTTTCGACTGTGAATCATAATAGCATCCGCCCCTGCTTCTGCAAAAGCAAATGCACGTGTTAAAGCATCTTCCATGCCTCGCTCAAGAATTAAGCTCTCAATTCTTGCACAAATCATAAAGTCTTTTGTCTTTTGTGCTTTTTTTCCTGCAATAATCTTCGCACAGAAATTTTCAATACTGTCCTGTGTCTGCTCTACTTCCGTTCCAAATAGACTGTTTTTCTTAAGTCCTGTCTTGTCTTCAATAATAACCATTGAAACACCCATACGTTCTAATGAGCGAACTGTATATACAAAATGTTCTGTCAATCCACCAGTATCACCATCAAAAATAATCGGTTTTGTTGTAACTTCCATAATATCGTCAATCGTACGGAAACGGGATGTCATATCTACAAGCTCAATATCAGGTTTCCCCTTTGCTGTAGAATCACAAAGAGAAGACACCCACATAGCATCAAACTGATAGGTTTTTCCATCCTGAAGAACCGTTGTCTTTTCAGCAATCAATCCGGTAATACCGGAATGTGCTTCAATGGCATTAATACAACCTTTCATATTAATAAGTTTTTTTAATCTTCCACGACGATAATCCGGCATAGATAATTGTGCACGGCTTTGTTTTTCTAAAATATCGTATTTTTCTTCTTTTGAATATGGATACTCCACAAGTTGTCCACCATATTCTGCAAGAATAGAAACCACCTCATCACGAATCGGCTTCTGGAATCCTTCTCTCCAATCATCACCATGTACAACATAAGTAGGTTGAAGTTCATGAAGTATTTCCTTATAAGAAAGTGTTTTCTGTTCTACCACTTTATCTATACCTGAAATATTCTCAAAAAGGCTTTTTCTTTCTTCAAAAGGCATAAGTGGGAAACGTTTATAAGAAGATACCGCATCATCGGACAGCACACCCACAATCAGTTTTCCTAATTTGGCAGCTTTATGTATAATAGCAATATGCCCTGAATGAACCATATCTGTTGAAAAACACATATAAACCGTACGTTTCTCTATCTCTGAAAGACGAGATTTCACTACTGCCAAATCTTCCTGCGTGTCAATCTCTGTACAAAGACGCTCTTTCACATCATATGCTTCAAGTTCAATTTTATCCGTTATCTCATTTAGTGCTTTTTCCGCATAACATTTACGGTCATCTTTTTCACAAAATTCACAAATTTTATCCAACCATATATTCCAATCTGCTGAGTTTAATTTATAAAGTGCTTGTGCTTCCATAGCGGAATCAAAAAACTCAATTCCAACAGCCTTTACATTTCCATCTTTTACCACCGCTTTGAAATCCTTGTCCGGTAAAGCAATTGTAGAAGAAACTTTCATACAGCTTTTTTTATTGTTAACAATTTCTTCCAGTACGGAATACTCAAATACAACGTCTCCATGCATAAGAACAATATCGTCATCCATTAAGGATTCTCTTGCACAATAAATAGAGTAGATATAATTCGTCTCTGCATAAAGTGGATTGTTAACAAAAGTATAATGTAGTGGTAAATTTAATGAATTACAATAATTCACAAGCACAGAATTAAAGTATCCGGTAGTCATAACTACCTCTTTGATACCGATATCTGAAATTAATTTCAGCTGGCGGCTAAGTATTGTATCTTTATTAGAGATTTCCGTCATACATTTTGGTTGTTCGGAAGTTAGGATGCCCATGCGGCTACCTGTTCCGGAGTTTAAAATTAATGCTTTCAATATGTATTCCTCCTAATTTTAATATTGTTATATCTGTTACTTTTTTATCTTTCAAGCTTTGACTTAATTACATACTATAATCAATTTTTTAAATTGTTTCTTTTTTCATAGCCATGTATTCTTGATAATCATGTTGCAAATCCAATATTAATGGATGATGTTTCCAAATTCGTTCTTCTTTTGGTGGTAGTTGCATATAATTACCAAAATATTTTTTTAAGAAATGTTCCAAATTTTCTATACACATAAATTCATCATTTTCAAATTCTATATAACTATAATTTGAAAATAAGTCACTATCAAATAAACATTGCATAAATTTTACTGTTTCAATAACTGCTAATGGCATTGTCTTATCATCATTAAATTTTGTTACTTTCTTTAATAATTTTTTTCTCTTTAACTTTCTTTTTTCTTTATTTGTCATCTGCAATAATATACTCGAAATTGTATATACTATAATATTACACTTTGGTGGTACAAATTCTCTACAATATAATTGATATCTCATACAATCCCAATAATAAAATAAGCGAACTACTTTATTTTTTGGAACTCTATCAACTGGAAAAATATCAATAAAAATACCTGTATGAATTTTGTGTGGATTTTCACTTCCTTGCAAAAAAATTGTATGTTCTTTTCGAATTTTAGTAAATCCTCTCGTATAATCTGATTCTGTATCTTTATTTTGTAAAAAATATCCCTTTGGATTTTCTTTTTTCCATGCTTCTAAAAATCTATCATATTCACTTCTTAACATAAAAACATCTAAATCATCATCCCAAGGAATAAAACCTTTATGTCTGACCGCACCTAACAATGTACCTGCAAATAATGAATATTCTATATCGTATTTTTCACATATCATATTAAATAATTTAAGCATTTCTAACATTTCAAGTTGAAGGTTTCTAAGCAAATTGTTCATTTTTAACTCTCCAATCTATTTCTTACTTTCTTAAACAGCATGACAACCCAACTATCTCTTAATAAGAACTCCATTACAAAATAAACTACTATTCCAACACATGTAATTATCAGAATCTGCATTAAAAGAGTTCCCTTTATGACTTTTTTTACAATCATTAATATGAGCAACATTATAAATGTACT
Source organism: uncultured Lachnobacterium sp. (assembly GCA_937889225.1). Classification (GTDB taxonomy): domain Bacteria; phylum Bacillota; class Clostridia; order Lachnospirales; family Lachnospiraceae; genus Roseburia. Next base: position 50,672 of record CALAST010000108.1, read on the forward strand.
AATAAAACACTTACTATTTTCCATTTCAAAAACAACCGCATTCATAGTCTTTTTATAATAAATAATTGATAATAACATAACTACAAACTCAGAAATTAAAGAAGCAACTATCGCCCCACCTGCCCCAAAATATGGAATAAATACTGCATCAAAAAAAAGATTTAAAATCACACCTATTAATACATATTTTATAAGTAAATTTTCCTTATTAGTTGCCATAAGATACTGACTACAAAAAATATTATTTAAAGCAATAATAACAATAAGTGGTGTCGAAAGAGGAAGTAGCTCATTTAAAATCAAATATTGTTCTCCAAAAAACCATGGAACAAATACATCTGAAATACAAATAATTCCCCCAATTACAGGAACTCCAATATGTATTACAAATGTTACTATTTCTTTCATTAATCTTTTTACATTATTAAAGTCCCCTTCATGATAACTTATAACCAGTCTAGAAAAAGATACTGTCCCTATCGAATACACTACTGAAACCAAAACATTTATAATCTTAAAAGTTTGATAGTAATAACCCACTTCCTCCATCTTAGATATCCACCCCAACATTGTTTTATCTATAATGGTATATAATGATTTAAGTAATGTTGGAATAAGAAGAAGAATTGCAGATATCATATAGTCCTTTATCTCAATTATTGTCAACTTAGGTATTCTCCATCTTATTCCCAATTTATAGAACATGAGAAAGTTCCCAAAAACATTTGGAAGCCCCATGCAAACAATATACTTCAAAAGAACATTTTCGCCTCTCACACATATGAAAAGTAAAATTAAATTAATTAATTTATAAAATATACTTCTTACTGTAATACGTTTAAAATCTTCAATTCCAACATAATACCAAGAAATATCAAACACTACAGCAATTAAATTTATTCCTTGAAGAATATATATACTTGGTTTCCCCATGAAATTTGGTACAAACAAAAAATAAAATAAATTTACTAAAAAACCAAATACTAAACGTATTAAAAAAATTTTCAAAAAAATATTTTCACGTTCTTCTTTTTTCTTAATTTTTGCTATTTCTTTTCTTCCAAGATATTGAAATCCCAACTCTGCTGTAAGTGTAAAATATGTAACAATATTCATTGAGTAACTATATAATCCCAAATCCTCTGCTGTCATTACTCGTGATACATATGGAACAGCAATTAAGGGCAAAAGAACAATAACTACTTCTCTTAGCATATCATATACATAATTTTTTAAAATTTTTTTATCCATAATTTTAATCTCTTATCCTACACTCAAATTATTATCTGCTTCATTTGATATATTGTTATATCTCAAATCATTTTTTAATGATAGTGCAGCTCCAAGTGTCATTATTTCAATCCCCAACAATACATCACGATGTCGAATGGCAGTTCCTGCTGTTGAAGTTCCCTGACCAAAAATAATCCCACATAAAAATACTGATAAAATTCCAGTCACTATTATTCTGTATTTTTTTTCCAATGTAGTATGTTTATATCCTAAATAAACTTTATATCTTCTACAAATCAAAATACTGGATATATAAAAATACATATGTATAAGAGAGTCCCCAAAAAAAGTTACTATATCTGAAACACCTCGCCAATTTGTCATCAATGGACTAAAGGAATAATAAAACCATTGTAACGGAGCATACATAATAACTTGTCCTAATGTATTTACCCGAATATTGGTTAAATAAGCTGACCCCGCTTGTGATGCACCTGCTCCATCATCTGTTAGTTTTTCTAGTGCCCCTTCAATCCCTCCGCTTCCTGAACCTACAATATACTTTACACTATCAAAACCAGTTATAATCATACAGCTCAAAAATAGAACTATGATTTGCATAAGTATTTTTATGAATTCCTTTTTTGTTTTAACCTTTTGTATCTTAAAAGATATATAAAAATACACTATTACTATTGGAAAATAACCAATATGCATAAATAATACCGGCATCAATAAAATTATTGATATATAAAATGAATTCCTTTTTTTTGTAAAAATATAATTACAAAAAACTGTAAATGAAGCAGCTAAACATAACAAATATATTGGTTCTCTCCATAAACTTGTACTTAAAATAAAAGAATAAGGAAACAAACTGATTAAACATAATAAAACAACATTTGTTTTTAAACTTAATGAAAATTTTTTAAGTAAATTTGCGGTAATGATTATTGTTATCATAGATAAAGCAATATTAACCAGTATGCAACAAAAATAATTTGCTCCAAATACCTGAAATTCTGAATTTAATATATACGGAAGTTTTGTATAAACCCTACTGAAGTTACCCTCATAATATTGATTAGCTACTCGCCAAAAACCACTTGCATCGTCAGAAAGCTGTGGATTTTGAATATCATTACCTCTAATTAAATAACAAAAATAAAATATTTTTATAAAATATGACAACAAAAAGATACCTAATTCATATTTATAATGCATATAAGAAAATGCTAAAATAAACAACCATATTGTTATAAAAATAAACCATAATACTGCTATAAACTCCGGATATTTATCTGAAAACCTTAGATTTGTTATAAAAAAGGACACTATTACAACAAAAATCATAGCTATATTACATACAAATACTCTCTGTTTAAATTCAAAATGCATCAATAAAGCTCCTTCTATTTTACATCATTCCACTAAAAGCCTCTTTAATCAAACAACCTTTTTACCGTTTCCATTACAACTTTCTTTTTGTCAAAAACTTCTTCCATATGTTTACGCCCAGCTCGTCCCATATTTATTCGTTCTTCCTGTGATAAATCAAGAAATCTTTTCATAGCATTATATAAACTATCTGCATTCTTTGGTTCACATAACAATCCACTTATATTCTCAATTACAGCCTCTTTACATCCATGAATATTACTTGTAATGATAGGTCTTCCTGATGCAGCACATTCTAAATTGGTATTAGCCATGCCTTCATGCCATGATGGAAGTACGAAACAATGTGCATTAGCTATAAATGGACGAACATCACTCTGATATCCATGATATTTCAGCCATCCTTCCTTTTCTCCTTGTTCCATTACTTCTGAATAATTTTCTTCAAAAGAACCAACAACATCCAAATAACATATATTATTTTCCTTGTGTATTCTTCTCATTGCTTCAAACAGCTCATTAATTCCTTTTTCCTGCATAACCCTGCCAATAAAAAGAAAATGAATACCATTTTCACATTTCGGATATTCCTGTAGTTTATATTGTTTAAGGTTCACTCCTGCCCCATTTAATAAACAACATTGTTGTTGTTTTACAATCTTTGCATCAAGAAAAATATTCCTATTTTCAGCATTTTCAAAAAAAACTACTTTTGCATTTTTTAAAGCAACCTTATACATAATTGTTACTATTTTTTTGAGCAATCCTTCTTTCTGAAATGCAGTACCAATCCCTGTAATATTAACAGCATATGGAATCTTTTGTATTCTGCTAACAAATCCACCATATATATTAGGTTTAATCGTATATGTAATTACTAAATCCGGTTTGATTTTTTTTAACAATCTTTGATACAGCAATACTAATTTTAAATCTGTTACAGGATTAATAGTTCTTCTATCTAATGGTGTATCTATCAATTGACATCCTAGAGCCATTAACTCATCTTTTTTTTGATTATTAGGTGACAAAGCTATTACTTCATTTTTTTTTGCTAATTCATAAATGAGTTCTTTTCGAAAACCATATAAACCTGCACTAGTATTTGTTACAATCACTATTTTCATTATTTTTTCCCATTTTTCTTACTATATATGTTGTGCTATTCTATCTTCTTTTTTAGGAGGTGTCATATAATTACCATATTTCTTTCTCAAATAAGAATCCCATTTCTCTGTAATAAAAAACTCTACATCTTCAAATTGATGTAATACTACACTTGACATTGTTTCCTTGTCATAACAAACACCTAATAATTTAAATAAATCATTATATGCTGTTACATATTTAGTATTTTTCTTATTACCAATTTGTGAAACTGCTTCATACATTCTGTATTTCCTATCATCTGAAAATAATCTTCCAAAATTATAGGTAACCGCCAGTTCTACTTTATGGAAACATGAATAATTTTTATAAACCGGCTTCTCTTTCATCATGCCTTGAAGAATTTTTATCATTAGTATCTTCAATTTTTTTTTAACTATAGTATCCGGTACATTATCCAAAATAAATATATCAATTGTAGGAACATAGTGAGAACCTGATTGATTTATCTTTTGTACACGATATATCCACAATTTTCTTTTTATGGTATAACCGGACAATCCATTTATATAATGCATCAATTTTTTAAAATTCTCTCTATCTATCATCACATCCATGTCATCATCCCAAGGAATAAAGCCATTATGCCTAATAGCTCCCAATAATGTTCCAGCACAAAGACTATATTTAATCTCACACTTTGAACAAAATTTATGAAAATCCATCATCATATTTAAAAGTTCTTTTTGTATATAAGCTGTGCCATACTCATTTTCTTTTATCATAGAATCCTCTACACTTTCTTTATTTCATTACATCATTGATAATATATTCCATCTTGATTTAAATAATGGATACATTTCATCCCTAGCATCTGTGGAGCTATAAAATCTTTCTTAATATTATCTCCTACATAACACATCTCGGAATAATTCACACCCAATGTATCTTTCATCTTCTTAAATGCCATGGGGTTTGGTTTTCTATACACTATTCCTCCCAATTCATCTGTTATAATCATAGCATCTGTCATTCTTTCCAAACCAAGTGCTTTTAATTTTGCATGTTGTCCTTCCGGTCTTCCATCTGTAATAATGCCAATTAAATATCCATCTCTTTTTAATTTTTTTAATAAATCTTCTACACCATCATATAAACAAATATCCGGTGTTTGATATCTATATGCCTCCAAGCATGGTTGCTTTAATTCTTCAAGACCTTCCAATTTTAATAATTCATCTATAGCCGATTTTCCTTTTTCAAAAAACGCCCATAATCTTTCTTCCACATTTGCAATCTGTGGAATTATTTTTGCTACTTCTTTATATCCGCTTCTTACATATTCTTTTTCGCTATATAAAGTATCATCCAAATCGAATATTACGGCTTTCATACTATCAATATATTTTTCAACCTCTAATATATTTGAAATTTTTATCACAGCTGTTCTCCTTCATATAGACAAACACTTTGGTCATAGCGACAAAAAATTGCACCTTCTTTTGCTGCTTTATCTACATAGGATAATTCTTTTCCTTGTATTATTTGTAAAACAGCCTTTGCACTATCTGCACCTGCCTTTATACTTAATGGAGCTCCTCCTCCAAATCGTGGATTAATTTCAATATAATAATTATCACCTGTTTTTTCATCTTGAATAAGCTGTACTGTAATCTGCCCACAAGGTTTATAATCTGCAACTAACATTTTCATTTCAGAAATTATCTTATCATCTTGACAAATCTTTGTTTTTAAAACCTCTCCAGCTCTTACTGCTAGACGTTCTCGAGGTGTTATGTAAATTGGATTACCTTTATAATCACAAAAAATATCAACTGTAAATTCCTTTCCTGAGATATACGGCTGAATAACATAATCCTTAATTTTATTAGCATATAACTCTAATTCCTCATAAGTATTTACTTTATATGCATCTATACTCGAACTTCCATCTTTAGGTTTAATAAATGCTGGAAATAACATCCTGTATTTATCTATTGAGTCAACTGATTTCGGTGATTTTAATCCAAGAGAATTAAAATATTGAGCGGTATAATTTTTATCACGACACAATTTTATTTTTTCCACATCACTAATAAGTACTTTCGTGCCAATTTCTTCAAAACTACTTTTATTTATTGATAATAATAATAAATCTGTATCTATCGTTGGAATTAAACAGTCAATATTCATCTCTTTACATATTTTAATTAATTGAGGAATATACTTTTCATCACTAATTTTTCTTACAATCTTTTGTTCATCACAAAATAATAACGCTGGTGCTGATGTTGAAATATCTGCACCAATAATTTGCAAATCTATATTTAATTCTTTAGCTGCTTTTCTAAATGCTTGTAGCAACTCAACTCTTCGTCCTACACTAGTAAATAATATTTTCATCTATATATCCTTTTCTAATTCCCCATAAATTCTTCCATCGTCACCGATGTATCCGAACTTATTCCATCTCTTTTTAAAACTGTCCCTATTGTCTTTAAGATAATCTTCCAATCTCCTAAAAACGTGATGTTATCCACATACTTCACATCCAAATCAAACTTATCTTCCCATGAGATAGAATTACGCCCATTTACCTGTGCATAACCGGTAAATCCCGGTCTTACCTCATGTCGTCTTGCTTGATGTTTGTTGTATCTTGGCAAATATCTCACTAATAATGGTCTTGGTCCTACTATTGCCATATCTCCCTTTAAGATATTAATAAGTTCCGGAAGCTCGTCTAAAGACGTTGCCCTTAGTTTCTTTCCAAATCCTGTAAGTCTGACTTCGTCTGATAATAAATTACCATTTTCGTCTTTCTCACTTGTCATAGTTCGAAACTTATACAACTTAAATACTTTCCCATTTAATCCTGGTCTGTCCTGTGCAAATAAAACAGGACTTCCTAGCTTTATCCTTACCAAAATTGCTACAATCAGTAACACAGGACTAAGTACAATTAATGCTAACAATGCACAGCAAAAATCCTGCGGACGTTTTATAAACTTTTCATAAAATCCTTTTTTATGTTTCATACTTACTCCAATATCCAACTGTCTGTTAAACAATACCGATACAAATACACCTTATGCAAAACAACTTTTTACAATCTCAATCACTCTATCCTGTTCTTCCACCGTCATCTTATTATCACTCGGCAGACACAATCCTCTATGAAAGATATCCATGCCCACATCCAATGGCTTCCCATCTTTTCCTATTGTTCCGCCACTAATATACGCATTCGTCTTCGCTCTTCCATCTCCTTCGCGAGTTACAAATCCATTCATACGATAAATTGGCTGCATATGCATTGGCTTCCAAATTGGACGACCTTCCGCATTATAGTTTGCCAAAGTCTCTAAAATCTCTGTCGGACAGCTTTTTCCTGCTTCCGGTATATATGCCGTTTCCGATTCGGAACGCACTTGTTTGCACATGGCTTCTTTTTCAATCAACATACAAGATAGCCAATAATTTGGTTTACTGTTTTCTTCATCAAACGGATTCATTATGATTGGTAAGTCTTTGAAACCTTCTTTGTATCGTTCATAAATCGCTTTTTTCTGTGCGATATGTTCTTCTAAATATGGATACTGTCCTCTGACTACACCTGCAATTACGTTACTCATGCGATAGTTATAACCGAGTTCTTCATGCTGATACCATGGAGCATTTTCTCTTGCCTGTGTTGACCACTTTCTTACTTTCTCAGCCGCTTCTTTGCTGTCGGTAAGGAGCATTCCTCCGGCAGAGCCTGTAATAATCTTATTTCCATTAAAACTGATGGCATTATAATCACCAAACATTCCTGTCTGTACTCCTTTATAAGTTGCACCAAGGGATTCTGCTGCATCTTCGATAATTATTACACCATGCTTTTCACAAATAGATTTGATTTCATCTATTTTTGCTGGCACGCCATACAAATGGGCAATCACAACTACCTTTACATCCGGATATAATTCAAATGCTTTTTCTAATGCTACTGGGTCCATATTCCAAGTATCGTATTCCGTATCAATAAATATTGGAACTCCACCTTCGTATACAACCGGATTTACGGTTGCATCAAATGTCATATCGGAACAGAATACTTTATCTCCCGGTTTTACACCTGCCAATTTGACTGCCATATGCAATGCCGCTGTTCCTGCGGAGAGTGCTACAGAATATTTGCAGCCTACTTTTTCACATGTAAGACGTTCCACCTCATTGATGTTTGCACCTACTGTAGACATCCAGTTTGTTTCATATGCCTGTGTTACATATTCAATTTCTTCCCCATGCATCGTCGGGGATGACAGCCATACCTTAGATGTAAATGGTTGTCTATCTAATCTATTTTTAAACATGTTGTCTTCCTCACATCCTGATTCATTTTTATCTTTCCTATTATATTTCCTACTTGTTTTTTATCATCATAACCCCAAAACATGAAACAATTTTATTGATAAAATAATAGTTTCTTATTTACTTAGATGCAGAGGTTTCCTTATACGTAGGCACCATTTCTTTCACAAGTTCCCTGATATCTACCCGATTCTCATGACAAGCTTTCATCAGTTCTTGCAATTGCTCCAAAAACTTACTTTCATCAAATGGAATCGGACATCCGATATGTATCAACTCGTTTTGTGTTCTCTTAATGCCTTCTTCTGCCATCAACTTCTCTTCAAAAAGCTTCTCGCCCGGTCGAAGGCCGGTATATTCCACACGAATATCCACATCTGGTTTAAACCCGGAAAGTTTAATTAAGTTTCTCGCCAATGTATCAATCTTTACAGGCGAGCCCATATCAAGCACAAAGATTTCTCCGCCTTTTGCATAAGTTCCAGCTTGAAGTACCAAAGATACCGCCTCTGGAATGGTCATGAAATAACGGATAATATCAGGATGTGTAACTGTTACAGGACCACCTTTTGCAATCTGTTTTCGAAATAATGGAATCACGGAACCATTGCTTCCAAGCACGTTCCCAAAACGTACTGCAACAAATTCGGTACATGCTTTTGTCTTTCCATTTTGCACTATGCTGGAATTTTTATTTGATACTGCTTTACCACCAATATCTTCTCTGAACACATCCCAAATCTTCTCACTATCCCTCTGCACATGCTCATACAATGCCGGAAGCTCCGCTTCGCGTCCTTCTTTAATCATCCTGTCAAACGACTGCACAATCATTTCACACAAACGCTTGCTCGCACCCATAATATTCGTAGGATTTACCGCCTTATCCGTACTAATCAACACAAATCGCTTACACCCATTCGCCATCGCTGCATAAGCTGTCTTATAGGTACCAATCGCATTATTCTTAATCGCTTCACACGGACTTGTCTCCATCAGCGGTACATGCTTATGTGCCGCAGCATGATACACCACATCCGGCTTATATGTTTCAAACACCTGCATAATCTTACGGCTGTCACGCACCGAGCCAATCAACGCCACAATATCCAAATTTCGATATTTATCTTTCAGCTCTAACTCAATGTCATAAGCATTATTCTCATACACATCAAAAATCACAAGCTGTTTTGGTCCATAGGAGGCAATCTGTCGGCAAAGTTCGCTACCAATCGAACCGCCTCCGCCTGTAACAAGGACTTTTTTTCCATTGATAAACTCTGCGATTTCTCCCATATTTACCTTAATCGGTTCACGACCAAGTAAATCCTCAACCTGCACATCTTTCATTTCTTTTACCGAAACATTTCCGGTTACAAACTGCTGCATGCTTGGAAGATTTTTAATTTCACAACCTGTTTCCTTACAGATTTCAATAATCTCTTTTTTTATCTGCACACTCGCACTTGGCATTGCAATATAAATCTTGTCGATTTTATATTTCTCAACATTCTGAGGAATACTTTCTCTACCGCCAACAACCGGCACGTCATCCACAAAACGTCCCCATTTATTCGGGTTATCATCAATAATGCAATGGATTCGTGCTTTTATCTTTTTTGCATGATGCAAGTCACGTAAAATCATCTGCCCTGCACTTCCTGCTCCAATTAGCATGACACGATTGGCACTTGTTTCTTCCTTAACCTGTTCTTTCGCTTTTTTCTCCAATAAAACAAATCGGTAGGAAAAACGAACCGCTAATGTGAGAATAAACTGAATCATTGCACCAAATATGTAATAGGAAATTGGCATTCGTTTTATGCACAAAGTAATGACAATGGCATGCACCATCGCGATAAATACCGAAGCACCTGCCACTCTGGCAAGCTCATTGTAGCTTGCAAATCGCCAAATACTATGGTAAAGACGGAACATCCAAAAAATCACTACACAAAAAACAGCATACTGTGGTACAAAAGACAGATATGCCTGCAAATAATCACTTGGAATTGTGGTGTACTTACAATCAAATCGAATCCACAATCCAAGAAAATATGCTCCACACGCAGCTAATAAGTCATATACCATCAGATAAACGGTTATAATCTGCCAATGCTCTATATGAAATTTTTTATTTTCTTTCATTTCTATATCATTCATGCATCTTCCAACTTTCGTTTTCTTTTTATTGTCGTCACTTAAATTCCTATATATTTAAGGGTTCTGTACTTTCTCTTGCTTCAAACGCAAATACAAAATCAAATAAATATTCGCAATCTGCTTTGTTACTTACTCATAACCAAATAATCTTCTTTTTTTATCACTTATTAGAAATATGAACTTTTTCCCATATCATCCCTATTCGTTCCAAACGAATTTTTTGGATTTCTGACATAGGTGCAGCCCCTATCTTTTTTCCGGCTGCAATACTTCGTTGGTTGTCAATCCAAACACCTAATGCAGTACCTTTTTCCGTGACATATTTATGAGGAACTTCCAGATTTCCATGTGTTTTCCAGTAAATCTCTGCTTCAATATAGTTTTTATTCCATTGGTCACTATATTTATCCCATATCATGCCAAGCCCATTCAGTTGCTCCATCTGTTCCAATGTAAGCAATTTGGCTTTTACAGAAACATTTTTTGCCACTCGATTTCCCATCTCGTCAAGAATCTCATATTCTCCACGCTTCCATTTACTGCGAATGTTGCTAACCCATTTTCCAAGAGGAAAATCATCCGGAGTCACATATGTGGTAGGAATATCTACATTTCCATGTTCTTTTTTATATATTTCCAACTTACGAAAAGCATTGTTCCATTTACGATTTGAACCATCTTCCCAATCCATACCAATGCTATCAAGCTTTTCAATCTGCTGCGAACTTAAGTTTCCTACGGTTTTTCCGGCACGAATGCGACGTTGTGTCATAAGCCACATCCCTAAATTCAAACCATTATCAGAAACATATTTCTTTGGAATTTGCAAATGTCCGTTTTCCTCAAAAAACAATTTTGCGGACTCATAATATACTTCCCATCCTGCAGAAAGATTTTTCCTTATACTCTCAAATAGGATTCGACATTCACGTACTTCATCGAAGATTTGGAAATACTCATCAAATGGCAGTTTTTCCGCATCTTTGTTCCACATACCATACGCACACGCAGCTTCTTCCGCCAATCCATGAATAGAATACAGGCTGTCGAAATTGTTGACAAGGTCAAATATCAACGGTTTTTGACTCCCACCAACTGCAAGCCCTCTCCCAATCTGTTGTAAATACAGAATCGGAGAAACTGTTGGACGTAACAAAATCACACCATCGATATGCTCTATATGTACTCCTTCGTTTAACATATCAATACAAAATAACAATCGCAGATGTTCGGATGTGTCATTCTTAAAACTATCAAATATATATTCTGCTTCCGGATTGTCATAATACACCTTGTATATATGCGGATTTGCATCTATTTTTTCAAACCATTCAAAGACACAAAGAACCATTTCTTCCATATGTTCTTTATTGGAACAAAAAACAATATATTTTCCTTTTTTGCACTTCATATGACGTTCGAAAATCTCATCCAATCCTTGTGCGTGTTCTAAAGCACGACGAAGCTGTTCCAAGAGTTTTTCATTTTCCTGTTGTTTGATTGCATTTTTCATTTGTGCCATGCGTTTTTTTAGAATATTTAATTCTTGCCGATAGTCGTACATTGCACATACATACGTTGGAGCTGGGAGAATTTTTCTACCAATTGCCTCACCCAAGGACATTTCCGATGCAATATTTCCATCAAATAGTTCTTGTGCCATGTCGCGTTGGTTATCCAGATAACGAATATTTGTTGCAGAAAGTCCTAATACTTTTGCATTTGGATACATCTCCAACAAAAGATTTACACTCTTTCCCCACTCCATTGCACCGCAACGGTGAAATTCATCTAATATGATGTAAGATGGGTGAAGTTGTGGAATAACATCTTGGTTATGCATCAGCTTGGCATATGTCAGAAATTGAATATTTGAAAATTCTATATATTCTGACACTTTCTTTATCAAAGACTTCTCTTTTGAATCCAAATATTTTTCATTGGAAATTTCTTGATTGCTTTCTTGCACTCCCATGATTCTTTTCACATTTTCAAGCTGTGTACGAAAGATATATTCACTTGGCGAAAGCCAAACGACTGTCTCATTTGCATAATCCAACGCAAGCTGAAACGCAATCAAAGATTTTCCTGTTCCGGTCGGATGGATAATGGCGGCTTTGCCTTCTTCTTCCATAAGCTGACGTGCAGCAGCATATGCTTTTTTATTATGTTCAAATAATTTCAAATCCATATGTTTTCCTGCCATAGCAAAATCCTATTCATATCTTATATTTCATTCATAGCAAACTTTTATTGATATTCTAAGTTTTCTCACACACAGCGAATTATTTTTTCGTCTTTTGCATACACTAATTTCTGAATATTGACCCCTTAAAATCTGAAGATTTTTCGTGAACTTTTTCGCAGATTGGTGTAATCTGCGAAAAAGTGCCGCAAAGCCTTATAAATCAAGGGTTTGCGATTTCGCTTTGACCCCTTATGACCACAAATAGAAGTTTTTTAAAAATACAAAAGTCTGGAAATGCTTGAAAATACTGGATTTTGGGAAAGATTTTTGACCACGATTTTGACCCCTTAAAAAATCTTTTTACGAAAAAAGTGGTCAAAAATCTCTATTTTGTCGAACTTATGTTTGAAATATATGGAAAATTTAAAGATTTTTGAAGCAGTTTTTAAGTTTTTGAAAATTTATATTGACAAATATAGGGGGATTTTATAGAATAATAGTGTTTGATTAGCGAAATTTGTAATACTGTGCTCTTTTTTTCTTTCGCAGATTACACCAATCTGCGAAAGATTCGTGGTCAAAAATCTTAGAAAATCTCAAATTTTAACATTTTTTCTATTAAATTGATAAATTTTCCCATTTATAGAACTATAAATGAATAACTTTCAAAACTTGTACCATTTTAAACCCAAAAATTAGCCCGACAGATTATAACTACCTGTCGGGCTAATTTTTGTCTATATAACTTTAACCTATCAATATCGTTTTCCCTTGAAATGCAAAGCCATATTTATAAATACGTTCTGCTTCAATTCCTTTTGCAATCAAAGATGTTTCATATTGTTTCTCTTCTATTTGTTGTAAAGCCATTTTGACGGTATCTTCCATACTGCCATCATCTTTGTCATGTACTTTAAATTCAAAGATAAACGCTTTATCTTCTTTCTTTTTCGGTTCTAACATCACATCATATCTTCCAAAGCCACTCTCCCTATTTGAAGTAATGACATAACGTTGATTCAAATCTACCAAAAGCCCTAATACAAACCCATGATAAAACTTCTCCGGCTCTGCTCCCCAAGGTCCTTTTCCTGTATCAAAATGACTGAATATCTGCAATGAAACACGATTCATATAGGTATTCATGGCTTTTACATCACTAAGCATAAGTGCTTTGATAAAATTGTTATAAGATGGCTTTGCAGGTGCAAACCAACCACGCACCATACTACGGAACATCTTTTCCACTTCATAATTTGTAAATGTCAATTCATATAATGGGTCTTCGCCATATTCTATAGTATTTTCCTGTTCATACGCAACCACTTTTAAATAGCCGCTTGCAAGCAATAAACTCCAAATTGCGGATTCGTTATCATTCAGCTGATTATATACTATCTGCTCGTCGATTGCACACAGTAAATGTTCGCCCTTTAATAAATTTTGGAAAGATTGCTTGATATCTTCATTACTTTCACGTATTAATTTTCCTACTAAACTATTGGAACTTGTATTTGCCCAATATGTTCCATATTTTCCCTTATCAATAAAATTTAATACCGACCATGGATTGTAAATATCTGTATGATTTCCAAATATAAAACCATCATACCAATGTTTTACACCTTCTTTTTCCTGCTCCAAACCACATTCTTCTAATGAAGCAAAAACTTCTTCTTCCGTAAAGCCAAAACAAGTCGCATATTTATCTGATGTGGTCGTGACTACTTCTAAATTGTTTAAATCAGAAAAGATAGATTCTTTACTTACCCTTGTAATGCCGGTCATAACTGCTTTTGCTAAAAACGGATTTGTTTTAAATGTAGAATTAAACAAACTCCTTGTAAATGACACAATTTCTTCCCAAAATCCACCTACATAAGCTTCCTGCATAGGAGTATCATATTCATCTAAGAGAATCATTACTTTTTTTCCATAATAACGATATAAAAAATCCGAAAGATGATATAATGCTGATGTGATATCACTATCTTTTACATCCACTTGTACCACACGTTCAAAGTATGCTTTATCAACGTCTGTAAGCACATCACTATCCTTTAAAAAATAATACTTTACATAAACATTGCGAATAATTTCACAAAGTTTTTCTCTTGCAGTAGTATAATTATTTTCCTTTACATTCGCAAACGACAAACTAATTACCGGATAGGTTCCCTGTAAATTTCTATATTGTTCTTCTTGCCAAATCGAAAAATTTTCAAATAAATCACTTCTGCCTGCATGATTCATAGAAAAAAAGTATTCTAACATATTTAAATTTAACGTCTTTCCAAAACGACGCGGGCGGGCAATTAATGTTACATCATCATTACTTTCCCACCACTCCTTAATAAAATGTGTTTTATCTACATAAAAAACATTATTTTCCACAATTTTTTCAAAATCCTGTATTCCAATTCCAACTGTTCTTGCCATATGTTCCCCTTCTTTCCTTTTGACTTTTACCATTATAACGCATTACATATTTTTTTGCAAAAATTTGCTTATAATTCCCCCACATCAATCACCAAAATCTTATCCAATGGCGATAAACTCGTTCCATTTCCATCCGTTCCTTCATAATATTTCTCCGCAGCCGATTCAAAAATCACAAACAATTCTCCATTATCAAAATCTATTTCTTCCGCACAAGGCGGCATTTCTATCGTAAGAACCGGTTTATTGACATTGGTTGTCATAACATAAACAGATTCGTATTTTCGTATATAAGAAGATAATTTTCGCCCATAAGAACTGCACAAATAAATTTCCCCTTTATCGCCAAATGCGATACCTTGCACTTGTGAAGGGATATTATATGTGCTAAGTGATATGAGTTTATCTTTTGTACTATTATAATAGTAAGCAACCATATGCGATTCCACCAATTTGTTATGCGTGGCAATCCAGAGTCTTCCATTATAATACGTAATACAAGATGGTGTATTTTTTACTTTGTAAATATCCACAACACCTGTTGCATCAATAACCTGTCCTTTATTTTGTGTTGCCATAAGCTGAATAAAATCATAGGAAATACGCTCAATTGTTTTTGTGTTGGAATTACACACCCATACATTTTTTCCATCATAAGTAATTCCGCCTAAGTGACTGTTTTTATCCATGCCAAGCGTAATCAGGTACTCTCCTGTTTCTCTGTCAAATACCATGAACTCTCCTAAACAATCATCTTCAAAAGAATAACAGGTAATGAGAACATACTCTTCCGTAAAGCAGATTCCTTGCGGACATTGGGCATCACTAAAGATAAAGTCTTCCCAAAAAGCATTTTTCTTTGCATCCGGCATACCGGGAATTTCTATCGATTCTATAAAAGAAAATGGTACATTTTTTAAATGAACAAATTTCTGTTTGGAATTTGTGCTTGCTTTTGTGACATACGAGTAATTCATTACATTGGCATAATTGTCAATGGTGCTTTTTTCAGAATTTTCTTCAAAAGCATCATTCATTATATTTTTATCCGAATTATTAATAGCAGTATCGTCTATTACACTTTCACCAGAATTTTCAATACCAGTATTATTAATTATATCTTCATTCGAATCATTTATAACAACAGAATTGCCCGAAGACCCATTCGGGTCTTCAGGCACTTTATTTTTCATTTCTGTAATTGTAAATACAGCTATCCCAAATACTAAGAGAGATATGCCTATAACAACTAATTTTTTATTCTTCCACATCAACAAGTTCGCTTGCTCTTTCTTCAATCTGTTTTTTCGCAACATCTTCCGGAGCTTGTTCATATCTTGCAAATTCATAGGAGAATGTACCGCTTCCGCTTGTCATGGAACGAAGCTGTGTATTATAGCCGAATAATTCAAGGTTTGGAATATCTGCTACGATTTCCTGATATCCATTGCCTAATGGATTCATGCCCATTACACGGCCTCTTCTCTTATTCAAATCACCCATGATATCGCCTGTATATTCATCCGGAATTACAACTTTAAGCGTTGAAATTGGCTCTAATAATACAGGTGAAGCCTGCATGAAGCCTTTCTTGAATGCCTGCTGTGCTGCTACTTTGAATGCCATTTCGGAAGAGTCTACCGGATGGTAAGAACCATCGTATAATACTGCTTTTACGCCAATAACAGGGTATGCTGCTAAAGGTCCTTTTTTCACGGATTCTGCAATACCTTTTTCTACTGCCGGGAAGAAGTTCTTTGGAACTGCTCCACCAACTACGCATTGGTCAAATACATATGGTTCTTCTTCACCGGATGGTTCAAATGTCATCTTAACATGACCATACTGACCATGTCCACCGGACTGTTTTTTGTATTTTGCTTCTACATCTGCTTTTTTGCGTAAGGTTTCACGGAATGCTACTTTTGGTCTGGATAACTCGATTTCTACTTTGTATTTTTCTAACAATGTGCTTACAACAACATCAAGATGCTGGTCACCCATACCATATAATAAAGTCTGTCCATTTTCGGAATCATTTACATGTGCAAGTGTTAAATCTTCTGCAAGAATTTTCTGTAAAGCTTGGGAAATCTTGTCTTCATCGCCTTTATTTTTTGCTTTGTATCTCATGGATACGTATGGTTTTGAAATCTGTGTACGTATGTAAGCAATTGGATTTGCTTTTGTAGACAAAGAATCCGTTGTCTGCGTTTTTTGTAATTTTGCTAATGCACCAATGTCACCTGCATGTAATTCGGTAACTTCTTCTGCTTTATTTCCACGAAGGACATAGAGACGTCCTGTTTTTTCTTCTACTTCTCTATGGTAATTATATAAAACATCGTCTGATTTGATTACGCCGGAATTTACTTTGATAAGTGAGTATTTTCCAATGTATGGGTCAACGATAGTTTTGAATACATAAGCGGATTTTGCTTTTGCAAAGTCATAATCTGCATTGAATACTTCATTATTTTTTGCATTAATACCTGCACATTTTCTCTTATCCGGGCTTGGAAGGTATTTGATGATATCTGACATCAATGTATAAATACCGCGTGCCATTGTGTTAGAGCCCATAAGTACCGGAACGATAGAGCCGTCTACTACGTTTACACGAAGTGCCTGACGGATTTCGTCTTCTGAGAATTCGTCACCGCTGAAATAACGGTCCATAAATTCTTCACTTGTTTCTGCTACTGCTTCCATTAATGCTTCACGACAAATGTCAAGATTATCTTGTGAATAATCAGGAACATCAAATTTATCTACGCCGCCTTTGTCATTCCAACGTTTTGCTTTCTGCTGGATTACGTTTACATATCCTACGAATTTTTCATTTTCACGGATTGGTAAATGGAATGGTGCGATTTTTTTGCCATATAATTCCTGTAAATCTTCTACAACCTGTCTATAGCTTGCATTATCTACGTCCATTTCTGTTACGAAGATAATTCTAGGAAGATTGTATTTTTCACAAATTTCCCATGCACGTTTTGTGCCTGTCTGGATACCGGCTTTACCGGAAACTACAATAATTGCTGCATCTGCAACGGATACTGCTTCTTCTACTTCTCCGACAAAATCAAAGAAACCAGGTGTATCTAAAATATTAACCTTTACATCGCCCCAAGGAATTGGAACTAAAGATGTATGAATAGAGAAAGAACGTTTGATTTCCTCTTTATCATAATCGCTGATTGTGTTGCCGTCCGCAACAGTTCCCATTCTATTTGTAAGACCGGCCTGATATGCCATGGCTTCTACTAAAGAAGTCTTGCCAGCTCCGCCATGTCCTAAAAGAACGACATTTCTGATTTTGTCTGTGGTGTAAACATTCATATTGAAAAACCTCCCAAAAAATTGTATGGATATATTGTACTAATCTTTTCGGAATTTTACAATAGTTTTATGAATTTTGTACAGATTTTTTTAAATTTTTTGAAAGTTCTTCTTATAAAAACGAAATTTAAAGCCAGAAATCAGCTTTGAAAGGTAAAAATAATTCGCACTAAAAAGTAAAGAATTTATGCATGATTCTCTACGATAAGTTAAAATAAAAGAAAAAACTTTATCGCAGAGGAAAAAATGAGCAGAGAACAGGAAAGAATCAAAAAGAAGTTAGAAAAAAATCCTATCATTGAATGTAATAAAATTCAGAAAAAATTTTGTCCTGAATTATTTTCCATGTTTGGAAATGTGGATGACCCACGACATAAAAGCTATATAGAGTATTCAGCAAGAACGATGCTTGGAGCATTGTATTATAAATGTATTGCTGGAATTTCAAGTATGCAGGAAATGACAAGAGCTTTTAACGATGATGCGGTTTGTGAAAATCTTTATAAGTTTATGGGAGAGGATGCAAAAGATTACCTTCCTCATGGTGTGACTGAAAATGAATTTTTGGAAAGACTGAATCCGGGAGAACTGGAAAAAATTCAGAAAAATATTGTATATTCTATGATTCGCCGAAAAACATTTGAGGATGCTAGAGTATTAAAAAAGTGGCTTGTGATGATTGACGCTACGGAGTTAGATGAGGGATTTCAAAAGAAAAATGAACATTATCTGAGCCGATGTTACAACAAAGGAACAGAGAAAGAGTTTATAAAGTATCACAGAAGCGTACTGGAAGCAAAAATATATTTTGAAAATAATCTTGTATGCAGTATTGCATCAGAAACAATAGAGAATTCAGAGGAATATGTAAATCAAAGTGATGATTCTATAAAGCAGGATTGTGAAAGTAAAGCGTTTGTAAGGCTAGCAGCAAAAATCAAAGAGAAATTTCCAAGACTACCGATTATAATAGTGGCAGATGGATTATATGTTACGCAGAAAGTTTTGCAGATATGCAGAGAGTATAGTTGGGATTATATTATTCGATATAAAGAAGGAAGTGCATCTTCTATTGCAAAGGAATATCAGGCATTGCCAGAGAAAGAAACGGTTGGAAGAGATATAGAATATCAAAATGAAATCATGTTTTACGATTTTGATATAAATCTCATTTATTACAGGGAAAAACGTGTAGAAAAAGGTGAGGAAAAAGAGACAGAATTTGCGTGGATTACAAGCATAAAAATCACAAAAAACAATGCAGGGAAGATAGTATGTGCAGGGCGTAAAAGATGGAAAATCGAAAATCAGGGATTCAACCGTCAAAAGCACTGGCAGGGAAATATAGAACATGCATGCAGCTGGAATGAGAAGGCTCAGAAGAACCATTATCTGATGGAACAGATAGCTGATTTTATGAAGCAATTGTATGAGTATTTTTTCCTGAAAAAGAATGGAATAAAAAAGACACAAAAAAATATATCTTCTGAAT